>JAGRAS010000255.1 GCA_020434465.1 Bdellovibrionales bacterium
ACACTAGCAAGTTAGCTTGCATAATAGAAAAAAGAAATAGCATTAATAATAAGACCTTAGCTTAGTTGCCTTTAATTCTTACTTAAACTATTCTCACTTTCAAGTTATCTTTATGAGCCGCAGCTAGCGAAACTAGCTCAGGTGGAATGGTACTATTTTTATTAGATTATCGGAGGATATTATGCTTGGTGTTGGTCAAAGATTCCCACAATTTAGCCTGACTGCGGCTGTCGATACTACAAAAGATTTAGCAAAGGCATTTTGCACAATTAATGAAACTGAATATGCTGGAAAGTGGAAGCTATTCTTTTTTTGGCCTATGGATTTCACTTTTGTTTGTCCTACTGAGATCGCTGCTTTTGGAAAGTTAAATTCTGAATTTGCAGATAGGGATTGTCAGATTTTAGGTTGTAGTGCTGATTCACAGTTTGTTCACCATGCATGGAGAAATAACCATGAAGATTTACAAGATCTTCCATTCCCAATGTTAGCTGACGTTAAACGAGAGCTTTCTACAGCGCTTGGTATTCTTGATCCTAATGCAGGTGTTCCTCAAAGAGCTACATATATTGTAGATCCTGAAGGGATAATTCGACATGTTTCTGTAAATGACTTATCAGTTGGAAGAAGTCCTCAAGAAGCCTTGAGAATTCTTGATGCTTTACAAACAGACGAGCTTTGTCCTTGTAACTGGGAAAAAGGCCAAGAAACTATAAGATTATAAATCATTTGCTAGGCTAAATTCTTATGAGTCTTGAGTTAATAAAAGAGTCCTTACCGGAATATGCAAAAGATATTAAGTTAAATTTATCTTCTGCTTTTATGCAACAAAATCTTACTCCTACGCAGCTTTGGGGAACAGCTGTTGCGGTTGCTGCTTCCACGCGTTCAGCACAACTGATTGAATGGGTATACTCAGAAGCAAGGGAAAAACTTGATGAAGTAAACTTTACTGCCGCAAGAGGTGCTGCAGCATTGATGGCAATGAATAATACATATTATAGAACACTTCATCTCGCAGAAGAGGAAAGTCTTTTAAAAACTCCATCAGGCCTAAGAATGAACTTTATGAAGTCTCATGGAGTAGATTCAAAAGATTTTGAACTTTGGTCTTTAGCAGTTTCTGCCATAAATGCTTGTGGTTTATGTATCTCAAGCCATCGAAATAAATTATTAGAATCAGGAATTACTGATGATCAAATTTTATCTGCAATAAAGATTGCTGCAACATTAAATGCCGTAGCTGCTATTTTAGTAGAATCAAATTGCCACTAAGGATTAAGAATACTAAGGATTAAGAATCATGCCGTCTAGAAAGCCTAAAGTGCTATGTATCCTAGACGGTTTCGGACTAAGCCCTGAAACTTCTTATAATGCTGTTGCCTTGGCAAATACTCCAAATTTTGATCGAATAACTAGAGAAGACCCAAGTAGTACATTAATCACTTTTGGGGAGCGTGTAGGGCTCCCAGCAGGGCAAATGGGCAACTCAGAAGTTGGTCATATGAATATCGGGGCAGGTAGGGTAGTTGAACAGTGGTTATTAAGAATAGATCGCGAGTTTAAATCAGAATCTTTTAAACAAAAAAAAAGCTACCAAAATTTTGTTAACAACTTGAGCAGCTGTAACTCGATTCATTTGATTGGCTTGTTTAGCGATGGAGGTGTTCATTCTCATTTTGATCATTTAAAACTCTTATTAGATCAACTACAAAAAGATTCCCCAGTATCTATTTGTTTACATTTAATAACTGATGGAAGAGATACTGCGCCTGACAGTTCATTAAATTGGATTATTGAACTGGAAAAAAAATTAGAAAATAACCCTCAGATTAAAATTGCTAGTATTATTGGCAGATATTATGCAATGGATAGAGATACTCGCTGGGAAAGAACAAAACAGGCTTTTGATTTAATAGTAAATTCTGAAGCATCACAAATTAGTTTAGCTTCAAATTGGATAAAAAAATGTTATCAAGATGGAATTACTGACGAGTTTATTCCACCTGCTGTTCTTAATAATCCTGGAATAGATCATAGCTCAGCAGTTATATTTTGGAACTTTCGTGAGGATCGTATGCGGCAGATTGTTGCTGCTCTTACTCAGAAAGATTTTAAAGAATTCGAAAGAAGTAAAACATTAGCAAGTAATGTTTTATGTTTTACCGATTATGATCATGATTTTAATTTGCCAATTTTGTTCGATGTAATTGAAATTAAAAACCACTTAGGTGAAGTCGTATCATTGAAGGGGCTTAAGCAGTTGAGAGTCGCAGAAACTGAAAAATATCCTCATGTAACATATTTCATTAATGCTGGAATTGAAGATCCATTTCCAGGCGAAGATCGTAAGCTAATACCTTCCCCCAGAGATGTAGACACTTATGATCAAAAGCCTGAAATGAGCGCTTATGAAGTTTGTGAGATTGTTACTTCCAGTTTAAGAAAAGATGTTTATGACTTAATTATTGTAAATTTTGCTAATTGTGACATGGTTGGTCATACAGGGGTCTTAGAAGCTGCAATAACTGCTGTAGAAACAGTAGATAGCTGTCTAGGTAAAATTATTGAACAAACTCTTGAGCAAGATGGTGTATTATTAGTTATTGCTGACCATGGAAATGCAGAACAGATGTTGGATTATAATACTGGGAAACCTCATACTGCACATACAACTAATCCTGTACCGATAGTTTTAATTGCTAAAGATGACAAATATAAATTAAAAGATAATGGAGCTTTATGTGATATTGCTCCTACGATATTGGAGCTTTTAAATTTAGATAAGCCCAAGGAAATGACTGGAGAAAGTTTGCTAATTCAAGAAAGCTAATTAAATATTAGATGACAAGTGATGACATAGATTTTGTTGTTGTTGATGTCGAGACTACTGGCATTTCTCCAAATCATGGAGACAGAATTGTAGAGTTTGCTGCGATTCGATTGAACTCAAATGCTGAACCTATAGATACTTATACGACATTAATAAACCCTGGAAGAGATGTTGGGCCAACGTATATTCATGGAATTTCTCAAGAGGATGTAGCAAATGCACCAAGTTTCGAGGACGTGGCAGGGGA
>JAGRAS010000256.1 GCA_020434465.1 Bdellovibrionales bacterium
TTGAAGCTGCAAATAAAAAAGCTATACAAAAAGTTGAGCGTGAAATAGTTGCTTTAGCAAAAAGGCCACTTTATGAAGTAAGAGAAAGAGCTTTTAAAATAGCTCAAAAAGAACATAAAAAGGCCGTGCAAGAAGCGATTGAAAAATCTGGAGCTACCGGGTTTGTAGTGAAAGAATTAAGTGATCTACTAGTAAAAGTTGAAAAATTAACTGGTGAAAAACTCCATCAAGAATTGATAAAAAGAAGAGCCAAAGAACTCGCAATTGAAGGAGCAGAAGTACTTTCTGTTAAAGAACTTAAAAAAGCCTTGGGTAAAGCTGAAGTTAAAGCTTTAAAGCAACAAACTAAAGCACTTAAACTTTTCTCATGCAGTAAAAAAGATTGGTGTGGAAAAAATGGAATCGGGCGCCAACTTGAAAAAGATATTATTGCCGATGTTCAAGAAAGGTTTCTAGCTTGTTCAGGTAAGGCAAAAGGTGAATGGATTGAACTGATGGACGATATCGCCAAACGCTATCAACTGGACGAGAACCTTGTACGCGCTTTAAAGGAAGGTGGTGAAGAAGGAATTGAAAAAGGAATACGTGAAGGTGTGGAAACTCCACTAAGGAGAGCAATTAGACGTGGTTTAAAGGAAGGTGTTAAAAGAGCTAAAGAGGCAAGAAAAATTAGATATAAACGACGCTTTTCTTTAGGGCTTGGTGCAAACAAAAAAGATCTAAAAAAAGCTGGTTACGATATCAAAGCAGGAGTAATTGAACTTAATGGAACTAGCTTTACCCATGAGCAGTTATCTGAGTTTAAATACTGCGGTTACGATAGGGATCAGGAAATCTCTCTTGCAATAAAAGAAATGAGTAATAGGAGAAAAGCTGTAATTTATGAAAGACAAAGAAATATTGTTGCTAAAAATAAAAGATTTGATAAGGCACTAAATTGGCGTAAACCAGAGTAGATATAATTTACGTTATCATTTCTAAGCTATTACAAATAAGTACTTCATTATTTGCCCGAGACACTTTTAAAAATAATAAAAAAAACGTAAGCTTACTTTAAACTAAGCTTTTAAATCGATCTCTTTCCTTACAATTAAAACAAATAATGGAGGTTAATATGAGTGTTATAAATACAAGAATTCAAGATGAGCTCAACAAACAAATTAATCGGGAATTTGAAGCTGCGTACTTATATTTTTCTATGGCATTATATTGCGAATCTAGGAGCTTAGATGGAATCGGACAATGGATGAGGGTTCAAGCGAACGAAGAAGTTCAGCATGGCTTGAAAATTTGCAAATACATGCAAGACTTAGGCTGCCCTGTAAACTTGAAAGACATAAGAAGCAATCAACCAAACTTTGAGTCTCTCGTAGCAGTTTTTGAAAAAGCTCTTGAAAATGAAACAGACCTTGCAGATAGATTTAACAAGTTATCAGCAGTTGCGTTGGAAGAAAAAGACAATATTACATATAATTTTTTGAAATGGTTTTTAGAAGAACAGGTAGAAGAAATAGCTCTTGTTGGTCAAGTCTTAGATAAAGTTAAGATGGCTAATGAACAAGGAAATGCACTATTAATTTTAAACGATGAACTTGGAAGACGATCGCCAGAGAAAGTAGAAGCCTAGAAATTCATAAGGAATTTTGTGCAAAGTTTGATAAAAATTTATGCAAAAAAACTAAATTTGTTTATGCTACTTGCAATAGTTCTTGGGGTAGCGTTTGGTTTTTTCTTTCCTGAGTTTTCTAAATCAATTTCTTTTCTAGGAGAAATTTTTTTAAGGCTCTTAAGCTTATTAATTGTTCCTGTGATTGTAATTTCAATGATCTCAGGTGTGTTAGGATTAGAAGATAAAAATAGTCTTGGTCGTTTTGGGTTAAAAACCATAATTTATTATACATTAACAACAGCACTAGCTGTTGTAACAGGTCTTATTCTAGTAAATATTTTAAAGCCAGGTCTTGAAAATACTTTAGCTTCAAAGGCTACTCTTTCTATTAGCGATAGTTTAAGCAAACAACAGGTAAGTTTAGATCAGGGTCTTGGAATATCTGAAGTCATAAAGCAAATTTTTCCAAAAAATATTATTCAAGCTGCGTCTGAAGGAAATATACTTGGTTTAATTTTCTTTTCTATCTTAATAGCCATTGCTCTCTTATCAATTAAACATCCCGGAACAGAAATTTTAAAAAATATATTCAATGCAAGTTTTGAAGCAATTATCAAGCTCGTTGACTGGGTAATGTATGCTGCGCCCATTGGCATTCTATCTCTAGTTGCAAATCTTAGTGCTGAATTTATTTCAAATGGAAACTTCATAAAACTTGGAAGTTCTATTTTTAGTTACAGTCTAACAGTCACAACAGGCCTGCTGTTTCACGGGATTATTAGTCTTTCGGTTATTGCATATTTATTTAAAATCAATCCTTTTGCTCTGTTTAAAGCAATGCTCCCTGCATTAACAACAGCTTTTTCTTCAGCATCTTCAACAGCAAGTTTGCCACTAACAATTGATTCCCTTGAAAATAGAGCAGGAGTTCCAAACAAGTTTGCTAGTTTTGTTGCTCCGCTTGGTGCGACGATTAATATGGATGGTACAGCAATTTATGAAGCTATTGCTGCTGTATTCATTGCTAACATGTATGGTGTAGAATTAAGTTTTAATCAGCAAATCATTATTTTCTTAACTGCCACTCTCTCAGCAGTCGGCGCAGCCGGCATACCAGGCGCTGGGCTGATAATGATGACACTAATTCTAAATTCTGTAGGCCTACCAGTTCAAGGAATACAACTTATTGTTATTGTCGATCGAGTATTAGATATGCTCAGGACTTCAATTAATGTTTGGGGTGACAGCGTTGGCGCTGCTGTTTTAGCTGTAAGTGAAGGTGCAGAACTTAAAGTAGGACTTTTTAAAAGAAATTCTTAGGCTCCTAAGTTTAGCAAATTTATTACTTTTTTAGTGAAATGAATCCGTATCTCTTGCTGCAAGCCTAATAACTTCATACTATTTATACCTATGGCCATCTCAAAGCATTTAGAAGAAATACGCAAAAAACAATTAGCATTTGCCTTG
>JAGRAS010000257.1 GCA_020434465.1 Bdellovibrionales bacterium
TCGACATTCAGGAACTCTTACAGAACACAACTGTAATATCTTTGCACAGTATAAAAATTGCTACAGATGGTGAAAAAATTGCTGTTATCGCCACTACTGCTAAAGAAGGAACTCGAGCGCTTTTTTTATATTATATAGCTAATAAGAAACTCAAATTTATTGAAAACAATATAGATCAAGCTGAGTTTCTTAATAGTAATCAAAGTCTTTATTTCATTCAGCAAGTAAACTTAGCACCAAAAAACCTTTTAATATTTGAAAATGACAAATCAAAAATAATTTATAAAGCTTCAAAACAAGAAATTTTAGCTTTGATTTACAATAAAGAAACCGACATGGTTTTTTTGAAAGTTAATAACACAGAAAATAATTCATTATACATAGTAAAAGGTTTAAATTTAAGTCTGATTACAAGAAACTTCTCTAATCGTATAGGGCAAGTTGTGGCAACAAACAGCAAGGAGATACTTCTGGTTGAGGATTATCAAAACTTGGAGCGTATATGTAGCTATACTCTCTCCAACTTAAAAAGAAACAATTGTTGGAAATATGTTTTTTTGAATGAGTCTGTAGAAGATTTTTTTAAATTCAAAGATGATGTTTTTTTAATCACCAGATTAGGCAGCAACTATGAGTTAAAAAGCTTTACTCAGAGTGGAGATCAAAAAAATGTTTTTAACTTTGGGAATTTGAAAATCAAGAAAACTTATCTCGACTCAGATCAGCACAAAGAGCTAGAATTTAAAATATATCGTTACCTCAAGCCAATTGAGAGCTTTAATTTAAACGCAAGCACATTCAAAACCCCTGAACCTGAAAAAGAAATTGAAGAAATAAATTGTAGCTTAGTTTCAAACTATAAGGTGCCAGCTACTTTTATTAGCAATAAAAAAGCTAAAAATTCAATTCTCCTACTAGAAGTATATGGTGCATATGGGGAAACACTTTCTCCTGAATACAGTCCTGAATATGAATTTTTATCCAAAAATGGTGTTGATATTGGGGTAGTACACGTTAGAGGAAGTGCCTATTTTGGAAAAAAATGGCATGACGCCGGAAGACAAGAAAATAAAGTAAACTCAATAAAAGATCTAGCTATCTGTGCAAAATATTTTAAAGCTAAAAATTCGGCTTATAAAATAATAGTTTCAGGAAAAAGTGCAGGTGGCTTTATAGCTGCAGCTACAGCTATAAAACATCCTGAATTAATAAATGCTTTAGTGCTTGACGCTCCTTTTTTAAATCCGCTTGAAACATTATCTGACAAGTCAAATGAACTTTTGTGGCAAGATATCTATGAATGGGGAAATCCAAACAATCAAAAAGTTAAACTTGCTATGAATCAAATATCACCTGAAGTAAATGCAAGTCAGGCTAAAATTAATCACCTACTACTCTTCGCTAGAATAGATGATAGACTTGTATCTATAAAAAGTATTTTGAACTGGTTGAATGCGATAAAAAACACTCAGAAGCAAGATATTAATTTAGTTCTTAGTTCAGAAGGTGGTCATCTTGGGCCAGCCTCTCCTGAAGATTTATTAAGACAAAAAGTATTAAAAATAGCGTTTATTATGCGACAGCATTAAATCTAATGATAACTACTTATAAAATATCTAGAACTTCCTCACTATCACCAGCTGCTATCAACTTGCCTTTTTCATCTATAATATAAACTAATGGAAGGTTCGATCCACCAAAGACCATGAAGGCTTCATCGTAAAACTCTGCCCCAGAAAAAGCATGATTTAAATTGTTCAATTCTCTTCTAGAGATCTCCTCCTTTAAGATTTCAAAATCTTGTTCTTTATCAAGACTTATCGCTAAAAAATATAAATCCCTACGATTTTGTACGCTAGCTGCATATTTATCAATCTTAGCTATAACTGGCCTAGAATATCGGCACCACTGAGTCCAAAAAATTACAACTGTTTTCTTCCCTCTTAAATCACCAAATGTTTTTATCTTGCCATCTAAAGTTACAAATTTCGTATATTTTGGAACAAATAAATTGGAATTTGGATCAATCGCTGGTTTGGAGGAACATGCATTAAATAAAAAAACACAAATAAAAGAAAACAATATTAAAGAAAATAGGGATCCTACCTTTGTCGTGCAATGGCTTAAACTTTTTCTTCGTGTTTTCGAATTACCCAAAAGGTGTCCTTATAAACTTGTTTAACTTCAGGATCCTCTTCTTTTTTATAATGATCAATAATTAATTTCAATGCTCCAAGGTCATTATATTTTTCCAGAGCCTTTACAGTTGAAATCCTAACGTTTTTATCATCATGCTCTAGTAATTTTATAAGAATTCCTAAGCCAAGTATCTCATTATACTTAGCTACGAGGCTTGTTATTATTTGAGAGTTTTCTGTTTTTATTAAAACCTGCACTAAGTCTGAATTCTTGATTGCTTCATCCAAGGTTAAAAAAGCCTCTGTAAGTTCTTTTTCGTCAACAAACTCAGCAGACGAAAATACGCCAATTGCATATGCAAACCTAGCACGATCCTCCCAATAATTTCTTCGAACCCAGTCAATCAAAGAAATTCCAGGTTCAACTGTTAAACCTTTCCCTGCTAAGGCATCAAGTGCAGCAGACTTAACATCTTGGCTGACTTCTTTATCTGCGCATATTAAAAACAGCGCCTTTTCTGAGTTCTTATCATACCAAGATGCAAGATTTAGAATATCCTCCTTCGAAACCTTACCTGCTGATGCTCTAATTAGTGAGTTTGCAACTCCACTAGCAGAAGATCCTCTACTTACTAAAATCTTTAATATTTCTGCACGAACTTTAGATATCTTTCCTCGCTGCAAAACTATTTCCGCAACGGTTTGAGCTAGCATTTGATTATGACCAACAATGTATTCTTGTGCCCAAATCAAATCTTCTGCAGGTATCTCAGCCTGCTTGCCAAGAATTTCATCATTATACATCAAAGCCAAATCCGGGCTTGCAAGCATTACCGCTAAAGTTGAACGTCTTTCTGCATCTTCAAGTTCGTAAACATCTTGGGCAAGGGCAATAA
>JAGRAS010000258.1 GCA_020434465.1 Bdellovibrionales bacterium
AAAGAATAAAATTGAGTCACTTTCTGGCAAGGTTGCCTCTTCAGTTTCTAAAAATACTGATTATGTTGTAGTTGGTGAGAGCCCAGGATCTAAGGCGGAAAAAGCAAAAAGTTTAGGCTTGAATATAATAAATGAAGAGCAATTTTTAGAACTAGTAAAACTCTAGCTTTAGATTTAAGAAATTTATGCATTTCCGAATGTCTGTAACGGACATCCCGAAAATGCCGATAAAAATTAAGATTTTTTTAATTTTTAGTTTCAACGTTGAATAAATAGGATGATCATTCGCATCTAAAAACTGTCTGGTACAATATTTGCAAAAATTAAATGCAAGTAGGTGATAAAAGTGAATAGCGGCCTTTTATCTTGTTAATAATACAAAAAAAATAGCATTAGACTATGCAAGATTTTCGTAAAATATGCTTGCTAAATACCACATTTTTGATGTCTGTGTTGTTCACAGGCATTCTCATGCCAGCTTGTTTATTGGCACAGGATCTTAAGCTTGATGGCTGGGATCACTATTCTCCATTAGACCCTTCCAGATTAAGAGCTGGCGTTCTGCTTTCAGGTAATGAGCCAGGTTATAGCTCTCCAGTAGTGGCTGAGATTGACGCAAATACTGCCAATGGAAATGAGCTTGCAATAGCAAGCTCAGATGGAAGGCTATATGTTTACAAAAGTGATGGGAGTCTTCATTGGCAAGTAGATTTGCCAGTTAGAAAATGTACTAAAGCAAGTAATACTAATAAGGTACATTCAAGCCCTGCTGTAGGTGAGTTATTCGGTGATGGAATTCCTTATGTTGTGATTGGCTATGGCGCTGTAGGTGGGGGGAGTGCCTGCGGAGGTGGGGTAGTTGCATACAATGGAGTAAATGGAAGTATGCGCTGGCACTTCAGCACAAAGCGTTTTTCTAAAAAACAGAAATTTTGGGCGCAGTATCATACGGTGTTTAGTACCCCAGCATTAGCTGATACAAATGGAAACGGAAAACTAGAAGTAGGATTTTCTAGCTTTGATCGCAACGTTTATTTTTTAAATGCTCGTGGAAAGGCTAAGTGGTATTATATGGCAGCAGATACAAGTTGGTCTTCCGCCGCGTTTGCAGATATAGATGGCGATTCAAATCTAGAAATGATTATCGGAACAGATATTTCTGAAAATAAAGCTCTAAGGCCTCCGACTCAAAATGGAGGTTATGTTTATGCCTTTAAAACAAAACAAAAAAGGCTACGTAAAAAATCAGCAAGAAACAAAAAAACACTTCGCATAAATTTTAGAGATTCTTCAGCTTTTAAATGGCAAACCTCATTTAATCAAGTAATAATGTCTAGCCCTGTTGTTGCAGAATTAATTCCAAATAATCCAGGTAGTGAAATTGTTATTGGGTCTGGCTGCTATTTCCCAGAATCAAGTTCAAACAAACAAGGAAAATGGTTTAAGATCCTAAGCGCAAGTACTGGAGAAGTACTAAAAACTCTAAGTGTAGATGCATGTTCGACCTCAACTGCTGCCGTTGGAGATGTTAACGAGGACGGTCAGTTAGAAGTGGTTGTGAGTGTTAATGGCAGTAGAAATGTTGGCGGTGATGGCGATGGTAAGCTTGTTGCATTTAATCCGCGTACCGAAGAAGTTCTTTGGTCTGTTGTGCCAAAATACAATAACAGAAATAATGAATATCTTGGAAATTTTACTTCACCAATAATTGCAGATTTGGATGCTAATGGCTCGCTTGAAGTTATAATTTCTTCTGGCTCAGGTGTAGGAATTTTTAATGGTTTAGATGGAAGCGCTTTAAGTTGTCAACAAAGCTCATGTGATGATCAGATAAAACTTGGTACTGGAGGTGATATGCAAGGATCTCCTGCAGTAGCTGATATAAATAATGATGGAGTTTTAGATCTTTTTGTAGGTAGTAAAAGAAAATATGATTCTACCTATGGTGTAGTACATGGCTGGACAGGATTTGCTGGAGTATTAAAAAGCCGCTTTGGAACATTATCAGAGTCTTTAAGCCCTTGGCCGATGCACAGAGGAGATGCTCTTAGGAGAGGTAGGGTGAGATAGAGCTAAATTCGTATTAATTCATAAAAATCTTACAATTCCACTTTTTCACCTATTGAAAAAATCTGTATTTTTCTTAAAGATGTTTCTTCTATGGAAGTTAGAACTAGATTTGCACCAAGCCCAACAGGCTTTCTACATATTGGCGGCTTACGCTCAGCAGCATTTGCCTGGCTATTAGCACGGCGACATGGCGGGCAGTTTATTCTTAGAATTGAGGATACCGATCAAACTCGTAAAGTTCCCGGTGCAATTAAGTATATCCTGGATTGTTTTAATTGGATTGGAATAGATATTGATGAAGGTCCTTCTCTTGCAGATTTAAAAAAAATAGGTGAGGAAACTGATGGCCTCCCAGATCTTGGTGGTGCTTATGGACCCTATATCCAGAGTTTAAGACTTCCACTTTATCAAGATGCTGCGGAGAAGTTAATTGAATCCGGGCATGCTTTTCGCTGTGATTGTACGCCTGAGATGTTAGAGCAGGAAAGAAATGAACAAATGGCAAGGCGTGAAGCGCCAGGCTATAGTGGTTATTGCAGAACAAGAAATGTCTCTAAAGATACACAGCATGTAATTAGATTTAAAATGCCTGTAAAGCCAAATTTAAGCGCGATTGATGCTGTAAAGGGTAGGGTAAGCTGGGAATCAATACCAATTAAAGATCCTGTAATCTTAAAAAGCGATGGATTTCCGACATATCATCTAGCTGTTGTAGTTGATGATCATAATATGAAAATTACTCATGCAATGCGAGGTGATGAATGGATAGCATCTTTTCCATTGCACTTACTGATTTATGAAGCACTTGGTTGGGAACCTCCTATTTTTGCACATTTACCAGTAATACTGGCTACTGATGGAAAAAAACTTGGGAAAAGACATGGCTCTGTTGCGATTGATGCTTTTAAGTCTGACGGATATCTTCCTGATGCATTGTTTAATTATATGATGCTTGTTGGT
>JAGRAS010000259.1 GCA_020434465.1 Bdellovibrionales bacterium
TATTGATCTGCACGTGCTGATCGCCTCTAGCACTACTTCCAATAACAGGCACCCCTTTATTTCGAATGCGAAATATCTTTCCAGCTTCAGTCCCTGCTGGTATTTTTAAAGTAACAGCTTCTTCAAGAGTAGGGACTTGTATCTCACCTCCTAAAGCAGCAGTAGAATATGAAATAGACATCGCACATAAAAGTTCTGTATCTTGACGTTCAAAAAATTTATGTTTTTCTACATTTACCTGAACATATAAATCGCCGCTTGGTCCGCCAGCCAGACCTGCATCACCTTCGCCTCTGAGTTTTAATCTCTGGCCATGGTCAATTCCAGGAGGAATTTTAACTTTAATATCTGACTCAGTGCGTATATGACCAGAACCTCTGCATGATACGCATACTTCTTTAATCATTTCACCAGCACCACTGCAAACATGACAGGTTTTACTAATCGTAAAAAACCCTTGTTGTAATCTTATCTGCCCAGACCCAGCACATGTTTCACATCTAACTGGCGACGTGCCAGCCTTAGCGCCAGTTCCATCACAAGTTTCACATAGGCTATTTTTTGCTACTGTTATTTCTTTTTCTGTGCCAAACACTGCTTCTTCAAACTTGACCTTTAAAGCATATTTTAAGTCTCTACCAGCTTTTCCACGAGTTCTCTTACCACCAGTAGCCTGACCACCAAAAAAGGAACTAAAAATATCTCCAAATATATCTTCAAATCCTGCAAAATCAGCTTGGAAGCCACCGAACCCTCCACTTCCCTGTTCAAAAGCTCCCCATCCAAACTGATCAAAAGTCCTTCGGCGATCTGCATCACTTAAAATACCATAAGCCTCAGTTGCTTCTTTAAATAATTCTTCAGCCTCTTTATTGTCTGGATTTTTATCAGGATGGTATTGAACGGCCTTTTTTCTATAGGCTTTTTTTATATCAGATTCTGTTGCTTCTTTTGAAACGCCTAAAACCTCGTATGGATCCCTTTTTGCCAAGATATAAATCTTTTATTTAATCAGCAGCGCGAACTTTTTTATTAGTCCGCGCACCTACAGAATTTTTAATTATTTTGAACTTCTTCAAAGTCAGCGTCAACTACATCATCTTCGTCAGAACTACCACTTTCTGATGAAGAGCTAGCTCCCGCATCAGATCCATTATCAGTAGCAGATCCTTCCTGAGTTGATTGTTGGTAAACATGCTCAGATAGCTTATGACTCGCTTGTGTAAGCATTTCCATAGCTGATTTAAGCTCACTAAGCTCCGTGCTTTCAAGTTTACTTTTTGCATTTTCAAGCGCAGAATTTAATGCTGCTTTATCATCAGCAGAAACCTTATCTCCTAAATCAGTCATGGTTTTTTCAGTACTGTAAATTAAAGAATCAAGTTGATTCTTAGTTTCAATAAGCTCTCTGCGTTTTTTATCATCTTCAGCGTGCTCTTCAGCATCTTTTACCATCTTGTCTATCTCCTCCTCAGACAAGCCAGAACTCGCAGTGATTTTTATTGATTGCTCTTTCCCAGTGCCAAGATCTTTAGCAGAAACGCTAACAATTCCGTTTCCATCTATATCGAATGTTACTTCTATTTGAGGAACACCTCTTGGAGCAGCAGGAATACCAACAAGTTCAAAACGCCCCAGCGTTTTATTATCTGCTGCCATCTCACGTTCTCCTTGAAGAACATGGATTGATACAGAGGTCTGGCTATCAGCAGCAGTTGAAAATACTTGCGATTTCCTTGTAGGTATCGTTGTATTTTTCTCAATTAACTTCGTTGAGACACCGCCATAAGTTTCAATCCCAAGACTTAGTGGGGTAACATCAAGTAACAAAACATCTTTAACGTCACCTTGTAAAACTCCTGCTTGAACAGCCGCTCCAATTGCAACTGCCTCATCCGGATTAACTCCTTTAGATGGCTCTTTACCAAATATTTGCTTAACTTTTTCTTGAACAGCTGGCATACGAGACATACCACCAACAAGAATTACGTCATTTATGTCTCCTGCTTTCATTCCAGCATCTTTAAGTGCTGTTTCGCATGGCTGAACTAAACGTGCAATTAAGTCAGAACAAAGTTGCTCTAGTTTAGATCTAGTTAATTTAAGATTTAAATGCTTTGGTCCAGAAGAATCTGCTGTGATAAAAGGTAAATTAACGTCTGTCTCCTGCGCAGATGAAAGCTCATGCTTTGCTTTTTCTGCCGCTTCTTTAAGTCTTTGCAAAGCCATGGTGTCGCTTCGCAAATCAATACCTTGATCTTTCTTAAACTCAGTAGCAAGAAAATCAACTATTTTTAAGTCGAAATCTTCACCGCCAAGAAATGTATCTCCATTTGTTGACTTAACTTCGAAAACTCCATCTCCAAGTTCAAGAATCGAGATATCAAAAGTTCCTCCTCCCAAGTCAAAAACTGCAATCGTTTTGTCAGATTTTTTTTCTAGGCCATACGCCAAAGCAGCAGCGGTAGGTTCATTGATAATTCGCTTTACATTTAAACCAGCAATCTTACCAGCGTCTTTTGTGGCTTGCCTTTGAGCGTCATCAAAATAAGCAGGTACTGTGATTACAGCATCGGTAACTTTTTCCCCAAGATAATCTTCAGCAGTCTGTTTCATTTTGGATAAAATCATAGCTGAAACTTCTGGGGCACTTTTCTTTTCACCACCCAGCATTACCCATGCATCACCATTATCGGCAGCGACTATTTCATAAGGTAAAACCTTCTTTGCTTCAGACACTTCTTTTGAATCAAATTTTCGCCCAATCAATCTTTTAACAGCGAAAATAGTATTTCTAGGATTTGTAACTGCTTGTCGCTTTGCAACCTGCCCAACTATGCGTTCGCCTGAATCATTTGCAGCAACAACTGAAGGTGTTGTTCTTGTTCCTTCACTATTTGCAATAACTGTAGGAGTACCGCCCTCCATAACCGCCACACAAGAATTCGTGGTTCCAAGGTCTATTCCTATCGTCTTTCCCATTTATTTAACTCCCTAATTTATTTAAAAATCTTCTTATAAAGTTAC
>JAGRAS010000025.1 GCA_020434465.1 Bdellovibrionales bacterium
CACCTACACTACAAAGAAAAATTTAATAGCAATTGTGACAGATGGAAGTGCTGTATTGGGTTTGGGAAATATTGGTCCCTTAGCTGCGCTTCCAGTTATGGAAGGTAAAGCAGTCTTATTTAAACAGTTTGGAAATGTTGATGCGATCCCGATTTGTTTAGATACTCAGGATCCAAAAGAAATAATTAATATAGTAAAAAATCTAAGTCCTGGATTTGGTGGAATTAATCTTGAAGATATTGCAGCTCCTGCATGTTTTGAAATTGAATCGCAGTTAATAAAAGAGCTTGATATCCCTGTATTTCACGATGATCAGCATGGTACTGCGGCTGTTGTTTTAGCTGGAATTTTAAATGCGCTAAAGATTACTAGCAAGAAAATTAATGAAGTTAAAATTGTTGTAAATGGTTTTGGAGCAGGTGGGGTAGCTTGTACAAGAATGTTACTTGATGCTGGTGTAAAAAATATAATTGCTTGTGATAGTGCAGGCATTGTTTATAAAGGGCGTAATGATCGGATGAATCCGATTAAAGAAGAGTTACTGGCTTACACAAATCCAGATAATATTAAGGGAGAGCTTAAAGACGCATTGAAAGGAGCCGATGTTTTTGTTGGTGTTTCCAAACCTAATCTTGTAACGCGCGAAATGGTCAAATCCATGGCAAGAGACTCAATTGTATTTGCATTGGCAAATCCATTTCCAGAAGTTGCACCCGAAGAAATTAACGATGTTGCTCGTGTGATTGCAACAGGGAGGTCAGATTATCCTAACCAAATTAATAATGTACTTTGTTTTCCTGGAATCTTTCGTGGAGCATTAGATGCTAAAGCTAAAACAATTACTAAAGAAATGAAGATAGCTGCTGCACAAGCAATTGCTGAGTGTGTTTCAGATAATGAACTTAGGGAAGATTATATTATTCCAAGCATTTTTAGGGGAAATGTAAATCAGCTTGTAGCTGAACGAGTTGCTCAGGCTGTAAATACACAAGTGTAAATAATGCTTATTAAAATTCTACTGCTATTAATTGGACTTTGCATGCTTGTTTATGGTGCAGATGTACTTGTAAGAGGAGCTACCAAGCTTGCACTAAACCTTGGCATCTCGGTATTTGTTGTTGGGCTTACAGTAGTAGCTTTTGGAACTTCTGCTCCTGAATTATGCGTCTCTTTAGCTGCAGCTCTTAAAGGCTCGGCTGATGTAGCTATAGGAAATGTGCTTGGCAGTAATTTGTTTAATGTTTTAGTTGTAATAGGTTTAGCTGGTTTTATCAATTCGTTTACAATTTCAGAAGAAGTATTGAAACGTGAAATGCCAATTATGATTAGTGTAGTTGGTGTATTTTGGGCTTTGGCAGCAACAGGTAGTTTAACAAGAGTAAATGGCATTATAATGTTCACAATGCTAGTTGCTTATGTGCTTATAAATTATAAACTAGCCCGCTCTAAAGTGCCTGATATAGATGATGATGTTTTAGATACGAATAATAAAGACACAAATTTTAAAAGTATCTTACTTGTTATCTTAGGTTTGGTGTTGATGGTATTTGGCTCTGATTTTGTAGTTAATAGCTCGATTTTTATCGCTAGAAAAGTTGGAATTTCAGAACTCGTAATTGGAATGACATTAGTTGCTGTTGGTACATCTTTACCTGAAATAGCAACAACTATTGTTGCTGCAAAAAAAGGAGAGCCAGAGTTAGTTGTTGGTAATGCCATTGGTAGTAATATTTTTAATGTGCTTTGTGTAGTTGGCTTAACAAGTGTAGTTAAGCCTTTAAAAGTTAATCCTGCAGCGCTAGCTTTTGATTTTCCTTTTACTTTTTTTGCATGTTTAGCCGTATTACCGTTAATGTACTTTAAGCGAAGTATGAGTAAATTTGAAGGAACTATAATGCTAGTAGCGTATGGTGCTTATATTTTATTGGTCTTACAAAGAAATTCTTAAATGTCTGATTATCTAAAATCAATTTTACTTGGAGTAGTTGAAGGTTTAACTGAGTTTATTCCTGTTTCTAGTACTGGACATTTAATTTTATTTGGTGATTTTTTAGAATTTACAAATGCTAACTCTGGAAGTTTTGAGATCTTTATACAATTAGGCGCGATTTTAGCAGTGGTCATTTTATATAGAGAACGCTTTAAAAGTTTTTTTCTATTTGATTCTCAAGCAAAAGGTCTAAATGGATTAGAAGGAATAAAAAAACTTTTTGTAGCCAGCTTACCTGCATTTGTTTTAGGTTTTTTATTTCATGATTTCATCAAGCTTTATTTATTTAATCCTTTATCAGTTGCAATCGCACTAGTACTTGGCGGAGTATTTCTTATTTTGATTGAGAGAAAAGATTTTCAAGCAAGGATTATGTCTCTTGATCAAATTTCATATCAAGAGTGTTTGTTTTTAGGCTTTTTTCAATGCTTAGCGCTGTGGCCTGGAATCTCACGCTCTGGTGCGACGATTATTGGTGGCTTGTTAAGAGGTTTTGATCGTGGAGTAGCAGCAGAGTTTTCATTTTTTATGGCTGTTCCAGTATTGGCTGCTGCAGCTTCATATGATCTTTTAAAAAGTTGGGATAAGTTATCAAATAATGATTTATATATTTTCTGTTTAGGTTTTATTGTTTCATTTATTTTTGCACTATTTGCTATTAAGACTTTTATCTCGATTCTGAAAAAACATACCTTTAAAGCTTTTGGGTGGTATCGAATAATATTAGGCCTGATTGTAATTTTTCTTTTGGCGAAATAGAAAAAAATGCAAGATGTTGGAGAAGTCGGGAAGTCACTTAATCTTGTGATATTATCTAATCTAGGACCACTTAATTTTCAAATTTCTTGAAAATTAAGTGGTCCTAGAATCAATTGTTCCAAATCTCTAAGAAAACCAAAAAATGATCCTATTAAATAACCTGTGTCGATTTTTCGACTAAAACCTCATTCGAGCGTACTTAATTGAGATAACAATTCATTTGATTAAAAAAAACCAAAGCCTGTTGTCAGACGAAAACCTAAAAAAAACTAGTTATAAAGTCCTTGATGTGACTTCCGACACTCCGTAAAGAACTCGCTAGTATTTAAATAGTTCTTTACTAAGTGTCGGATTTCTTGCCTCTACCCAATATTCAATTGTTAACATTGTATCTGTTATTAATGAGCTATTGCTTCAATTAAATAGTAGAACTTGCTAGAATAAAATTAAGTTGAATCAGTTAGTTAGTGTAACTAAGTGAATAATCTATCAAGCATAATTGCACAGGCAGACCTTACGGAAAGGTGATTGTATTCTCCTGGGCCAAGAATTGGGTCTAGAACATAATCTGCTTTAGACATTAGTTCGTCTGTCATTCCCCAACCAGTTCCTAGCATTAACAAATAAGGACTATTGCTTAATTTAAGTTCTTTAGCCATTTCTGAATAAGAAATTCTATTTACTCCCTGCTTAGCGCTAGTAGCAATTAGTTTCGGGGTCTTGCCGGCTCTTTTGGTAATTTTTTCAATTACTTCATCTAAATTTATACAAATTTCAACTTTAGAAAGAGCTGTTTTTCTTTTTGGATTGTATGTAGAACCAAATCCCTCACTCCAATGTCTAGTCATTATTTCAGCAAGTTTTCTAAGTGCAGTGGCAGGATGCGCAATAAAAAAATTCTTTAAGCCAAATGTTGTTGAACTTCTTGCGATGTCATGTATATCAACAATAGTTAAGGAAGTCGTTACAACCTTGCCAGTTTTATCAAGCATGTTTTCATGAAGTAGTACTACGCTTAAATCCATAAGTTATTCTCTAGATAAAAGGTCAGGCCTGATTCTTTTTGTAATTTCCAGAGACTTTTCTTTTCGCCACTTCTCAATCTGAGCATGGTTGCCTGATAATAAAACTTCTGGCACATGTTTGCCTTCAAATTCTGCAGGTCGGGTAAAATGTGGTGCCTCAAGCAAGCCATGGTTTGATGGTGAGAAGGATTCATTTTCTGTTGAAGTCTCGTTTCCAAGAACTCCTGGTATTAAACGAGCTGTTGCTTCAATTAAAATCATTGCAGGTATTTCGCCACCCATAAGTATATAATCGCCAACTGAGAATTCTTGATCTATATAGCTTTCAGTTGCCCTTTGGTCTATGCCTTCATATCTTCCACAAAGTAAAATAACCTCATCAATCTTACTTAGTTTCTCAGCTTCAGCTTGATTAAAAGGTTTTCCCGAGGGTGAGAAGGATATCACTTTTGCTTGTTTTAACTTTAGTTTCGCATCTCTTACGGCTTTAGCTATTGGCTCTGGTTTTAAGACCATGCCTGCTCCACCGCCATATGGAATGTCATCAACTCTAAAATGTGGTGGTTCAGCAAAGTTTCTAAGATTAGAAAGCTCTACTCTTATGGAATTAGTTTCTTGAGCTTTTTTAATTAAACTCGTGCCTAAGAAATCATTAAAAATTTCTGGGAAAAGGCTAATTATATGAAAGTTCATGTTAGGCGGCAGATTTTTGTTTTGCAGCTCTTGCTTTACGCTTAGCTCGTTTTTTTTCAATTCGAGCGTTTTCAGTTTCTGTGATTTCTTTCTTTAAAGTTTCGCTACCTTTAAAAATAACACTTCTTGCAACTTTTGTTGGCAATGCGCCGTTACCCAGCCAATACTGAATACGATCTTCTTTTAAAGAAATCTTTGGAAGGTTTTCTTTTTCTTCTTCAAGCATAGGATTATATGTTCCTAAAATCTCAAGGAACCTACCGTCTCTTTTTGAGCCTTTTTCAGCAGCTACTAATCTATAAAAAGGTCTTTTCTTTTGTCCTTTTCTACTTAATCTAATAACGACAGCCACAATAAATCTCCGAAAAAAAATCAATAAAAAAATGCATTTTGCATTAATGCTGTTAAATTTAATTAGCAGCCAAACTATGTAAATCTTAAAAGAGTACTAAACTTCAAAAGCGCTATTATTAACCGGCCACTAGGGGAAAATCAATAAAGCTTGATAATACTTTTGTGTTGATACCGCTTCGTAAGGTTTATATCAAATCTATGAAATTATTCAATCTTTTGGCAAAAAAGCCTAAGCCCTGAGTTAGTAAGCACGATATTGTCAAGATTATAGAGCGGAAAATTGAATAATTACAATAAGTTAGCGTATTGTTTAAAAAATAGAAGCAAAAGGCTATACTCGCCGGATTAGTAAGTGAAAGTTTTGATTACTTGGAAAAAAAATGAACAAATTATTACTACTACTCACACTTAGCTTGGCTCCTCAACTCGCATTCGCAGAAGATCTATATGTTTGTACTCAGGAAGTTCTGTGTGATGAAAGTGGAGTTTTATTTGATCATGTAAAGGATGAAAAACCTTATGATTTTTGTACTGCTGAAAAACTACTTTACTGTGCAAACCTCAGGGCTGACACTGATAATGAAGACAAATCAATTTGTGATAGTCAGGTTTCTGAACTTTCAATAGAAATGGAGAAAATGCAGAAACGTATTAAGCGACTACGCAATAGAAATCGTCGTTTAAAATCTAATTCCTAATTGAATAGTACTTCTTAAAATTAAGCTTGTAACTTCTTACTAGATTTCTTTAAAGCGATCTCAAGAAGTTTTTTTAAATCATCTCTATCTCTGTAAATTCCAAATTCTTGTTCAAAAAAATGAAATTTTTCAGGTGATAACTCAATCAATCTTTCGGGCGCTAAAAAGTATTCAGTTGCTGTTTCTGCAAAATCTTCCCAGGGGTTTACTGAACTATAAAGATCTAAACTAAACCCTGTAAAAGCTTTACGAGTATAAACAGTTCCGCGAGAGAAAGTTATAATAATACTTTCTCCTTTATGCATGACTGGTACTCCCAAGTGATAAATTTCACCATCAAGTTTAATAGCACGACCACCATAGACAGGGTCCCAGCGATCTTTTGCTATTGGAGTCCAACCTGAAATTTTAGTAAATTCATCAAAGTCGATTATTTTTTCACCAGGCTCGATAGTTAACTCGCCATTTTCAGACTCATTTATGCCACCTGATTCAGCTCCCAATTGAATCCCATGTAATAGTTCATGCACAAGCACTGCCGTTAGCGAACTATAGCCGGGAAAAATCTCTTCAACTTCTGGCATTCGAATTGCGAAATCTGCGATTCGAATAGTTCCGTCTGGATAACGAGCCCCCATTACGCCTCTGCCTAGATCTTTGACTCTTTCAATATTTGTGATTCTTGGTGTGTCCAAAAGTCTTAATTCTGGAAGCAAATGCAGTGCTTCTCTAACATCAGCAAGTTCTGATAACTTCCATTCAACTCCTGGTGAAAACTCACCAAATCCAACCATCTTATCTTGAGAGTCTTTTGCATAGACACCATAGCTAAATGCTAAATCCATTTTCTCTAAGATGATATTATGCGCGTATCTAAGTTTATGAATATTTTTATCCGCTTTAGATACACGCATTTTTAGTTCTGAATTTAACTCTTCAATCATTGTAAGATACTCTCTAACCATGTCAGTTTGAGTTAAATCTTTATTTTCTTGAAGAATATCTTTACGTTCTTTAATCGCAGAATTTAATTCTAAAAAAGCAACTTGAACTTGTGAATTATTTGCCCTAGGGGATAAGGCGTCAGGAATTTTAGCTTTTTCAAGTAGGGGAGATAATAATGCATACGCAACTAAATTTGTTATTTTTGAATTACTTAGTTCAATAAGTTGTTTTTCCCCAAGTGCTTGTACAAACTTTTGTAATTCTTCAGATGTATCTAAAGAACGCATTAACCCAAGCATAGCAGGGACTGTCACTTCAGTTTGTTCATTAGCTAGTAAAGATTTACCTAAAGCCACTTTTTCATTTGCTGAGCAATAAATTAAAGCATTATCAATTTTTTCTTGAAAAAATGTGCTTAGTTCATCTGATAAGGTACTTAACTTAAATAAAGTTTGTAAAACATGTAGCCTGGTTTTAGCTGATACATGACCTAGGACATCTATTAAATCTCTATCACTGATATCTTCAATTAGAAATTTATCCCTTAGATCCTTGTCTTCAATTGTTTTTGCAGCATCTCTTAATTTACTGCGTACGATTGATTCTCCTAAGGCTGGAGCTAAATTTTGATTACTTGCTGCTCTAAATAGAGCATTAAAAGAAGTAACACTAAGAGTTAGTGTAGATGTGAACTCATCTAATTGGCTAGAATTTAAACTTGCCAAAACAGCGCTAACTCTTAGATAAGCGGCAGAGCTAAAGTTTCCGTTAAGTATTGCATTAAGCAAACGTCCTTTTTCCCCAGGATTTAGGGCGTCAATTGTCTGTTTATTAATAGATTGCAAATCCTCCTTAGTTAAGGCTTCTCCTTTTATTTGCTTGGATAGAGCTTTTATATAAGGTAGTCTTGCGTGTTGCTCAGATAACTCTTTTTCAAAGTCTTCAGGGCTTAACTTCCCGCCTTTTCGTAATGCAAGTGAATACTCTTTGTCTTCGGGGCTAATTCTAAAAATAACTCTAGAAACTTCTGTGTTATTATCTAAGTTATGATTTGGATCTTTTGGTAAATCTGCATCCATATTTAAGGTCATATCAATCTCCTAAAAACGCATGTCCTTTTATGAAAATCATTAGGACAAAATTTATGCTGTAAGAAGCTTGCTATAGGATTGATGTGAACCGGCACTTAAGACTATGTACTAGTAGGGAAGGATTCGGTCGATTTGTAACATTTTTGTAACATTCCGACATTTTCTTGGCTTTTGCCTAAGACCACTTAAAAAGGAAGCCCTTTACCACCCATCATATTCATTAGACCACCCATGCCCATTTTAGAAAGCTTTTTCATCATCTGCTGCATTTCTCGGAATTGTTTGAGTAGGCTGTTTACATCTTGAACTTTAGTTCCTGAACCTGATGCAATTCTTTTTCTTCGACTACCTCCAATAATTGCCGGATGGCTACGCTCTTTTGGAGTCATTGAAAGAATAATAGCTTCGATTTTCTTCATTTCTTTTTCAGTTTTAGCCTCATCAACATTTTTCATCATTTTTCCCATGCCTGGAATCATTCCGGCGAGTGATGAGATACTACCCATTTTTTTTATCATCCGAAGCTGTTTTAAAAAATCTTCAAGAGTAAATTGGTTTTTGGCGAATTTTTTAGTTAAATCTTGAGCATCTTCTAAATCTACTTCTTTGGTGGCTTTTTCAATTAAACTAAGCACATCTCCCATGCCAAGAATACGCGAAGCCATTCTTTCTGGATGAAAAACTTCAAGCGCATCTAATTTTTCTCCAACCCCAATAAATTTTATTGGGCGGCCAGTAACTTCACGCATAGACAAAGCGGCTCCGCCTCTAGCGTCTCCATCCAATTTGGTAAGAATAAGCCCGTCAATTTCTAAAGCTTCATCGAAGCCCTGGGCAACATTTACAGCTTCTTGTCCTGTCATCGCATCAGCAACAAGTAAGATTTCGTGTGGTTTTAGCTCATCAGAAATTTCTTGTAACTCTTTCATTAATTCGCTATCAATTTGCAAGCGACCTGCTGTATCAAGAATCATAGCTTGATAACCACGCTTTGAGGCTTGTTGATAAGCGTCTTTTGCAATATCTAATGGATCAGAATTTGGCTGAGTGTCGTAAACATCTATTCCTATCTGCCCTGCAACAGTTTTAAGCTGTTCAATGGCAGCAGGCCTGTAAACATCGACGGGAACTAACAAAGCATTTTTCTTCTTTTCTTCTTTTAAGTATCTAGCAAGCTTTGCACAGGTCGTCGTTTTCCCAGATCCTTGCAAACCAACTAACATTATCACAATTGGAGGAGCGGCATTTAGCGAAAGCTCAGAAGCTTGATCCCCCATAACATTTTTTAACTCTTCATGTACAAGTTTAATTACCTGTTGGTCAGGAGTTAGGCTTTTTAATACATCTTCACCGATTGATTTTTCAGCAACTCTAGAGCAGAAATCTTTGGCAACTTTGAAATTTACATCTGCTTCTAGGAGTGCCATTCGAACTTCTTTCATCGCGGCATGAATATCCTTTTCAGAAAGGGATGCCTTTCCTCGGATTTTCTTTAGAGCTGAATCAAGTTTTGATTGTAATGTGTCAAACATAAGGCTTTCTTTAAAGCATAGGCTTTAGCAGATTAGTTCTCTTCTAACAAACAGAATTTAGGTTAACAAGTTTTTAATGGAAAAGGTACCGGATTAAGCTCTATTTTTATTATTTAAGGAAAATTAATCTCTTAATAATTCTTGTGCTTTTGAAGAGATTTTAAATGAATCAATAGCTTTTTCAGGATCAGCAAGTATTTTTCCTGTAGTGTTTCCAGCTAACTCAAGCGCTTTATCTAACTCTCGAACAGAGGTAGTGCTTGCAAGCTGATTTTGTGAAGCTATTTCAAGCTCTTCCATTGCTTTTGAAAGGTTACCACTTGCACTATCAACAGCAGTTTTTAACTGTTCAATTCTCTCTTTAGCAAGTGCGATATTAGTTCTTACACTAACAATAGTTTCTTTTTTTGAAAAATTGATTTGCCCAATTCCAAAAGAGTCTTTAGCAACATCTGGAAAAATGCTATCAAGCGCTTTGCCTATTTCTTCTTCTATTTCTAAGCGAATTTCACCTTCAGTGTTTGAAGCAATTTTAGTATTATTTCCAATAGAAGATGCTTTGTTAGCAATTGCGTCAACAAGTTCTTGCGCTTCTTTCTCAAGTACTGTGCGTCTGCTTGAAGCAAGAGAATCTTCACCTGCTTGCGTAGCTATTCCATCTATGCTTTTAGCTAGTTTTTCAATTTCAGCTGTAGATTCTTTTGCTGCATTTACAACACTAATTAATGAGTTTGTTCTTTTGCGAATTAAATCAGTTTTTTTATCTGGCTTTGCTTCTGATAAGTTAAACTCAACAGGTGCTGAAGCAACACGGATTTCTTGTCCTTTTGTAAGCTCTTGTGAAGATTTTAATTTTCCCTGAACGGGTTTTCCACTGCCAACTCTTTGTGCAGCAATTGTTTTTATTGGTTTTGTGCCGTTTACGTCCATGTGATTTCCGCCTCTGAATCCTTCAGAAACGGCCTCCTTTATTATTTACACACAAATAGATTATCGGCTGATTTGCTTGAAGCTTGAGAAAATTGAGTAATAAGTCCGTATATATAAAGTGAGTAAATTCAAATACTTACTATAATTTTATTAAAAAAAATGTAAAAAAACTGTGAATTTAGACATGAAGTTTTATTTTTAAACAAATTTAAGCTTTTCTTGGTGCTAAATTTGCAAGGAGAATTTTATAAAATCATTAAACAATTTTATTTGCGCCTAGGCTTATTGATTACAAAATCATTATCTTCTTCATAGTCATTGGTTTGCTCTTTTTTTGGTGGTTTTATGTTTACGGGCTGAGTTTGTTTAATAGTTCTTTTTGTTTTTTTTTATACATGTTGTTTTTTTCCATAATATCTTTCCATAGCAGCAGGCAATGCGGCTTTTAGGGCATTGAGACGTTCTACTGAACTTGGATGACTTGAAAAAAAAGCGTTCCCACTTCCACCTCCAAACTCAGGCATACTTTGAGCTCGCTCCCAAAAATCAATTGCTTTTTGGGGATTATATTTTGCTTCTGCCATTAACATTAATCCAATATGATCAGCTTCAAGTTCTTTCTTTTGACTTCCTGGATTAACAATAAAACCTTTTACAAGCTCTTCGACTAAGGCTCCGCTTATTTGTGCTAAAGCCCCAACGTTACTTCCTTGCACTGAAATTCTTGTTGCAACACCAGCCAGGCCAGAAAGAATTTCACTTGCTTGTTCCACAGGATCGGGGTTTGTGTGACCCGCTAAGACATGTGCAACTTCATGTGCTAAAATTGATGCTAATTCATCGTCGTTTTTTAATTGATCCAACATTGCTGTCCAAATAAACAAATGATTCCCGCGCGTAGCGGCAGCATTTTTAAAATCATTGTCTACGAGTACATAAACATGCCATGGGTCAGATCCAGTAATTGAAGTTCCAGTTAGACGATCTACGACTTTTCTTACTCTTTCAATTCTCTTGTCGTCTGTATCTAAGGGGAAACGTCTGGTGAGCTCTCCTAGCACTTGATGTCCATACTGTTCGTCAGTTGAACTTAATGGGGGTGGCTTAGGAATCGTACCAACTGGAACAGGAGGGCGATTACTTGCACAAGCCTCTAGAAA
>JAGRAS010000260.1 GCA_020434465.1 Bdellovibrionales bacterium
CTTTTAGTAATTGGTGCTGGTGCTATCGGAATGGAATTTGCTTATTTCTTTAATTCTCTAGGAGCGCAAGTTACTGTAGCAGAAATGGCGCCTCAAATTTTACCGGTTGAGGACGGTGAAATTGCAAAAAACTTAGAAAAGATTTTCAAAAAATCAGGGATGAATATCAAAACTGGCGCTACAGTTGAAGATATCAAACAAACAGGTAAGACTGTTACCGCATCAATTAAAGACTCAAAAGGTGAAATTGAGAAATGGAGCGGAGATTGCTGTTTAGTTGCAATCGGAGTAGTGCCAAACACTGAAAATCTTGGTCTGGAAAATGCTGGTATTAAAACCAATCGTGGATTTATTCAAGCAGATGAATTTTTAAGAACAAATGTTCCTGGGCACTTTGCAATTGGTGATGTTATTGGGCCACCAATGCTTGCTCATAAAGCAAGCCATGAGGCAATTGTTGCTGCTGAAGCTGCCTGCGGCCAGCTATTACATCCGATGAAATATGATAATATTCCTGGCTGTACTTATTGCCAGCCACAAGTTGCTTCAGTTGGATTAACTGAAGAAGCTTGTAAAGAAAAAGGTATTAGCTATAGCGTAGGAAAAATTCCTTTTTCTGCCATCGGTAAAGCAATTGCAATTGGCGAGCCAGAAGGAATGATAAAAGTAATTATTGATAAAGAAATTGGTGAAGTTCTTGGGGTGCATATTTTACACTCTGAAGCTACAGAGATGATTGCAGAGGCGGCAATTATTAGAACTCATGAAGGTATTGCTGGAAGTGTGGTTGAAACAATTCACCCTCACCCAACACTTTCTGAGTCAATGATGGAGGCTATGGCTGCAGCACTTGGAAGGCCAATTAACTTCTAGTTGCATAATTATGCTTAGCAATGAATTTAGAAGCATCAAAGTTCTTGATTTAGGGCTTGCTGATTATGAAAAAACAAGAAGCTTACAAAAAGAAATTCAACAAAAGCTTATTAATCACACTGGCGAAGAAACATTAATTCTTTGTTCTCATCCTGCTGTTATAACTTTAGGAACTAGTTCTCGAAGTGAAAATATTTTGCTAACAGAAGATCAGTTAAAAGAAAAAAATGTAAAATTGATTCCAATAGAACGCGGCGGTGACGTTACTTATCATGGCCCCGGGCAATTAGTTGTTTATCCTTTAATTGATTTGCGAAAAAGAAAACGAGATGTTGGTTGGTATATGAGATGTTTAGAGGAAGTAATTATAACTTCATTAGCCAGCCTTGATATTAAAGGCCATAGGATAAGCGGAAAGACAGGCGTGTGGACTTACCCGCCTGAGAATGCTAGCTTTTATGAACCTAGAAAAATTGCTGCAATTGGTGTTCGACTGTCAAGGTGGTGTACCCTGCATGGCTTTTCAATCAATGTACGGAAAGCCACTAAAGAAGGGATGGCAATGATTAAACCCTGTGGGTTTTTAGCAAGCGAAACTACCTCGATTGAAGAAGATCTTGAGTTTAAACAAGAAAAGAACCTTGATTTTATTGAGATTGAAGCTAAATTAAAGCAGTTAATAATTTCTAATTTTACAAAAATTTTTGAAGTTGATGCAGCGACAAATTTTTCGCAAGAAATCTTTTCGGGCTAAAGCTTCACTTAGATTAAGGGATTTTTATGGCCCGTTTACTGGCAAGTTCAACAAAAATAAAAACAAATTAAAAAAAACTAAAGTTAGTTAGCAAAAAAACAAGCACAAAAAAATCTCCAGCTAAGAAAAAAACTCCAGCATTAAATGGAAAACAAAAAGTCAGCACAAAAAAAACAAAAACTTCAAAAAAAACAAGTTTAAAAAAATCTAGCCCGAAAGCAACTTCTACTTCAAAAAAAACAAGCTCAGCTAAACTTACAAACGCTCTGCTATTGGAATCGTATGAGCAAATGCTGCGTGCAAGATTAGCAGATGAAAAAACAATTGTTTTATACAAACAAAATAAATGTCATTTTCAAATCGGCTGCGCTGGCCATGAGGCGGTACAAGTTGCGGCAGCAAAAGTTTTTCGCCCCGCAAAAGACTGGTTCTATCCTTACTATAGAGACATGGCTCTTTGTGCAGGTTTAGGCATGACTGATGAAGAATTCATGCTTAATGCAATGAACAAGCAGGACGATCCTAATTCTCATGGCAGACAAATGCCAATGCATTATGGGCATAAAGACTTAAGAATTGTTAACCAAAGTTCGCCAACTGGCACACAGTTTTTGCAAGCAGTAGGCTGTGCGCTTGCAATTAAAAAATCAGGAGAAAAGGAAGTAGTTTATGTTTCTGCTGGTGAGGGCACTTGCTCGCAAGGTGACTTTCATGAAGCTCTAAACTGGGCAGCCAGAGAAAAATTACCAGTTATTTTCTTGATTCAGAATAATAATTACGCAATCTCAGTTCCGATCTGGGAACAAATTGCAGGTGAATCTGTTTATCAAATTTCAAGCGGTTATGAGAATTTAAATCGTTATGAAATTGACGGCACTGATTATGAAGCTTGTTTTAAAACTTTAAAAGAAGCTCACACAAAAGCGCTTACTGACAAAGGCCCTGCTATTATTGAAGCTCATGTTCCAAGATTGCAGAGTCACTCTATTTCAGATAACCACAAGAAATATCGCTCTGATAAAGACATCGCTGCTGAACAAAAAAGAGACCCGCTATTAAAACTTGAAAAACTTTTAGCCAAGAAAAAAATTGCCTCAAAGAAAACACTTGATGAGCTAAAGGTTAAAATTAAAACTAAAATTGATAAAGCAGCAGAATGGGCAGAAGAACAAGCAGATCCAGACCCGTCTAAGGTATTAGAAAATGTTTATGTAAATTCTAATCCAGCTAGCCTTGTTACAGAAACTCCAGCAACGGGGGAAGACATTTATATGGTTGATGCCTTAAACCATGCGCTGCATGAAGAGATGCAAAGAAATCCACAAATGTATGTGTTTGGTCAAGACGTTGCTCACGGAAAAGGCGGGGTCTTTACTGTTACAACAGGATTAA
>JAGRAS010000261.1 GCA_020434465.1 Bdellovibrionales bacterium
AATGCTATTGTATAGAGATTTTGTACTTCAGATAACTGGATAATGCATAAATCTATCTAGGCTTAGATTTATTGGTAAATTGATCCGTTAAAATTGAAGGTTCCTTAGAATTTTGCTTGATAAGTTCAAAATTTACTTACTTAGATTGACTGAATATAAGCAAAAGTTATAGGTATAAATAGTTGGGGTGTACCGATTTTCTGGGGGTGGAAAATAGTTGGGTAGTACCGGATTATGGACCGGATTATGGAGACCGATTTTCGAGGACAAGATTTATTGTGGAAAATAGTTGGGTAGTACCGGATTATACCGGATTATGGAGGGTTATAAGTTACTTGGACTTAAAGATAATAATCAGATTGTTTGAGTTGCTGGCTATCTAAGATACTAAAGCAAGTATCTTAGAGCTAAGCTTTGTTGAGCGTTTTTTAAAGCGTTTAAACTTTTTAGCATTTAGTCGCTTACCAAAAGAAAACTTTATTGCTTTATTTACAGATTTATTCAACTGATTAAGCAAGCTTCCCAAATCTTGGCTACTGTCATTAGTTATAATGCTATAATTTAAAAATAAGTTTAAATTTTTTAAACTCTCTTTAATACTCTTTTTAAATTTCTTTTTTTTCTTTCCAGCTTTAAGCTTCTTAATTTGTTTAAAAAAACTATCTAGGTCTGCAGAAAACGCAAGTGTTATATTACAATCTATAATACCATCTCCATTTACGTCTTCATCGACTTGCCCACATCCACATTCGCCGGCAGATATTTTCAAAGGATCACTTGGACAGTCATCATCACAGTCATTTACACCATCAGTATCAGAGTCTGGAATAAAACCCTCTTCAACTGGCACTCCATCACAAAAAGGAAGCACTCTTACAATTCGCGTATCACTAGCAGAGTTGCCATGACTATCTTGTACTGAATATTCTACTTCATAATCAGCAATTTGGTTGGTATTAACTGTGCCTTGAGTAGTAATTGAGCCGCTAATATTACCATCTAAGTCATCAAAAGCTGTTGCTCCAGGGTCGACAAAGCTTGTGCCCTGTTCAGTAATTTCAGTCTTATTGCCTAATAGACTTAAAATCGGAGGAACCTCATCAACAAACTCTGAAGTATTAATTATCTGTGAATACAGCTTATATGTTTGACCATCATCACGATCAGAAATAAGAAATAAACGCTGGCCATCATTGCTAAGCCTTGCATCATAGCGATCAACACTAATATGATCTGAACCTTGATGTAGATTAAAACTTTCGCTGTTATCATTCCTAAATACGGTTACTTCAGTTGGCGATCCAAGAACAAAGTTAAAATATAGAAAATAATTGCTATGAATATTTGTTCTTAGTAGAAAACTCTGATGAGAAAAGTTTGTTCCAAAGGTTTTTATTCCATTACCACTAAAATCATAAGACTCAACAGTATGAGGCCCTGTTCCTGCTGTTGGTTGATAAGAGCTTATAATTCTATCTTTGCCAATATAGTGAACTAGACTTTGAGTTGTAGCAGAATAACTTTTTAGTAACTTGTTTGTTTTTGAGCCAAGGTCAAAACTATAAATATTTACACCGCCTACTAAGATTAAAAAATTAGGATCTTCTGTTTTATAAAAAACAACTGTGGCCACACCACTCACTGCTGCGGCTCCGCTCCAGTCTGAGATCTTTCGATAGCTTACTTTATAAGTTCCAAGAGACTCTTGATCGCTTACATAAACAATATAGTCAGACTCATCAGAAAAATCATAAAATTCTGAACTATCAGTATCCTTAGGCGGGCTAGCATCATTTACCAAAGTAAGATTGTTTGAAGTAAAATCGTAATGATAAAGTCGATATTTACCCTCTGAGGAATCATCAAATCTAAACAAGACAACATTCCCAGCACGAGTATTACCAGGAATTTTCATATCTGGAACATCAGCTGATGTGCTCGCTGTGGATGGGCTAATCTCAATCTCAGTACCGCCAGAAACTGGCTTACTAAACAATGGATACGAAGAGTTTATACGTTTATTATAAATCACACGGTCGGAAACTGGGCTAAATTCAAAAATTGGGAACTTGGGTAAGCCACCAGGGCTGATTCCTTGTGAAGTATTAAGTGGAACTACGCTACTGCCTGTAATATCCATTGAATATAAATCAACTACTGCACTTGGCCCACTTACATTTGTAACATTAGTTAATACCTGAAAAAGAACTTTTTTAGAATCTGGGCTAATTTTAAAATCGTGTAATTCTAAGTGCGACCGACCATAAAATGTATCATTTGTAAGATGAATCACATCTCCACCACCAATCGGAACAGAAAAAAGCTCTAACCTATCTTCCGTATCAGCTCTGTGTCTTGAAGCTATAAAAACAACATACTTACCATCTGGAGAAACTTGTACTTTATGAAACTCTGGATCAATCGGATCTGAGTTTGTATCTACACTTACTGGAAAATCATCTAGCAAAGCCCAGGAACCGCCACCAACGCCAACTGAGATTAAGCGAAAAATTCCTAAATCATGTTCATTTGAAACATAAACGAGACGTTGCCCAGTTGGATCTTGGAAAATATCTTTTGTGTCATATTGAGACAAAGTGTCTTGTACATTATTTAAATGTATTTGACTTCCAGGTGTGGCTAAAACTGTAAGCGGAAAAAAGACTAACAAAAAAAATAAAAGAAACGATCTCATTTTAAATCTCAATTAAAAAACAGAATTCATAAGCAAAAAGAAAGAAATTCCAGTAGAGCTTCTGGGTAATAGTTTAAAAGATTTAACAGCTTAATGCTAATTTTTTCTAATTTTCTATACAAAGAGCAAATTTGTAGTATTTTCTGCCAAATCTAAAGTTATCTTGGTAACTTAAAAATATACCATTCCGCCTAAGCTAGCTTCGCTAGCCAGGAATCAATTGCTAATCAAGGGCAGGAAAGGTTCCGCTAAAATTATTATCTGCGAATTCAAATAAAATTGAGACCTCTTGCGTTGGATCAGCTAGAGCAGCAGCA
>JAGRAS010000262.1 GCA_020434465.1 Bdellovibrionales bacterium
CAGCTATAGTACTTTCAGAGTCAACCCTTATCATCTGCTGACGTCTAGCAATAATTCTTGTCTTAACACTTGTTGGGCGGCTTGGATCAATTACTAGTCCTGATGTAGGCGCGCTTACTTTTGCTAAAAGCATTTTTGCTGTTTTAGATTCTTCATCATCCCCAACAACAGCACAAAGCTCAGCTTTAACTCCAAGCTTGCACAAATTCATTACAACGTTAGCAGCCCCTCCTAGGCGATACTCAACTTTGTCTACTTTAACTATTGGAACAGGGGCTTCAGGGGAGATTCTTTCTACATCACCCCAAACATATTTATCTAAGATTAGATCACCAACAACAGCTATAGTTAAATTGCCAAATGAATTTAGTGCCTCTAATAAATTATCTTTTGTGCTAATCATAGCCTATAGAGTATATAAGTATCTTAATACAGGCAATATTTGAACTTAGCCGACTTTTAAATTTCATAGAATATTTTCTACAAAATAACTTACTTAACTAAGCCCTCATCTTCTAATTTTTTAAAAACAAGCTCAGAGGAAATCAGACGCATACAAGCGTTTTTTGGCCCATAACAGACTTTTTTATTACATGGAGAGCAAAAAATATCATTTTTAACTACTAAATGCTCATTTCCATAGGAACAAACTCTACTCGGATCAGTTGGGCCAAATAAAGTGACGTACGGCGTTTCTACAATAGAACATAAATGTCCTGGGCCTGAGTCTGGACCAATTGTGAATTCTGCTCCTTTAAGAACCGAGCATAACTCTAAAATCGATGTCTTACCAACCAAGCTATTTAAAGTATCTGCTTGCAGTGAATTAAGAATCTCTTGATTGATTTTCTCCTGATCTTTAGATCCAAGCAAAAATACTTTAAAACTAGTTTTAGCAAGCAACTTTTCGATTAATTTAATATATGCCTCAGAATTCCAATCTTTGGTTTTCCAAGTCGAACCAAGAACTAAGCAAACATAAGGCTTACATTCCTTATTCAAATATTCTTCTGATATCTCCATTCCAAAATCCAGCTTAGTATCTTGCACAATCTCCAAATGATCTAAAAAGCAGTGATAGTGCTCAATCTTGGATAAACTCGCTGCCTTAGGTGGAATAAATTCATTATTAAAAAAATAATTTAGCTCCTTAGAATTTTTAGGATTAAAACCAATTCTTCTTGGTGAATTTGAAAGCCAGCTAAAAAAACCACTTTTGAAATGCCTCTGGAGATCTAGTGTAATATCAAAATTTAATTCAGATAACTTTTTATACAAGCTAAAAACAGCAGTAATTCCATTTTGCCTTTCAAACACAAGTACTTGATCGATATACTTATTTGCATAAACTAAAGATTTGCAAGCCGGCTCAACAAGCCATGTTATTTTACAATTTGGATAGTTTTTTTTTATCCTTGCAGGCAGGCTTAAACCTCTGGCCACATCACCCAGTGAACCCATTAGTATAATCAGAATATTTGCATCTGTTTTCAATTGATACTCGCAATAGCGGGTTCATCATCATAATTTTTTCTTAAGCCAATACATAGAAGCTCAGATAAAATCTCAGGTAGTTTATGTTTAATGACTGCCCTCCTCCATCTGCATAAATACTTGTCTCTAAGAGTATTCTTATCACCAAGAAAAGTTACTGCCTTATCAAAGTCTAATACATATACCTTCCCTAGCTGGTCGACTATTGCATTTCCTGGATGTAAATCGATATGAAAAATTTTATTATTAATCAATAAATCAATCTGCTTTGTAAGCTCATGCATTGGTGCTTCTATATCAGCATCATTTTCTAAACAATAATCTGCCAAACTAAGTTGACTTGGCAGCTCTTTCATTGCGAGCCAACCTTGATAAAGCAAACTACCTTTTTTAATTGCAGCTATTGGCTCTGGTGCCAAAACTCCTATCTGAGCTACTTCTTTGAGTAGCTGATACTCCCTTTCAGGCCTGGTTTTTCCTATTCTAAAATAAAAATCTTTTATAAACCTTCTTAAAAGACCACCGCGGCTATAATGCTTTACAACAACTTTACCAAGCCCGGGTACTTCACCTTGAATTAAGGCTGACCTTCCTCCTAATACAGTGTCAGAAAAATTTAAACTTTTCTTTTCTAACAAATGCAACAGTTCATTCAGAACGCTCTCTGAAATCTCACTATTACTGGAGAAAGAATACTCCCCAAACTTTTGCCTGAACATATTCATATAAATAATACTTAAACCTAAGCTAGCTTCGCTAGCCTGGCTCTAATACCCCCCTTATTGATTTGCAGAAGGCAAATCAATAAGGGGGGGTATATCAAAAGACATTAAGGAACAAAACTCATTAAAAACATCCTGTGGTAATAGACCTTTACTGCAAAGCTCTGTCCCTGTTGGGCAAGTGTTTCTGCCGTGCCTTCCACAGGGAATGCATGGCAGGCCTTTAAGCTGTACTATGCTCGATCTATTCATCCATGGTCCAAAGCCAAACTCTGGAATTGTTGAGCAATAAATAGCCAATGTTGGCACTTGTAAAGCTGAAGCCAAATGCAAGCCTAAACTGTCATTACAAATACATGCTTTAGCATTAGACATTATCCAAATTGTATCAATTAAAGATGTCTTTCCAGCGAGACTCACAGCAAATTCTCCAGCAACTTCATCACATAGCTGGATTTCCTTCGCAGAACCTAAGACTAGAACTTTAAATGCACTCTGATGTAAATACTTAACAAGCTCTTTATAATAAGAAGCTGGCCAACGTTTGGTTTTCCATGCACTTCCAGGGTAAACTACTATTATGTCCTTAGAATTTGAAACTAAACTTTGAATTTCATTTTTTATATATTTCTTATTGGGAATTTCAAGTTTCAATGATTGATCTAAATTTTCAATTTGTACCTGATCTTTTAAAATACTAAGAAAGCGTTGTGCAGCATGACCTTTTTTTAAACGATTTACTTTTTTCGTAAATAAAGAACTTCCATTAGCATCATTG
>JAGRAS010000263.1 GCA_020434465.1 Bdellovibrionales bacterium
ACACTGTCTATAGTAGCAAGGCTCTTACTGGCCTCAGCTAAGGTATCTGTCGAAGTGGATTGCGGCGGAATTTTATCATCCAACCAATCACCACTAATCAAATATTTTTGACTAATAGGATCATATCTAAGCGACTGCTTAAAACGAAAGGTATCTTTGCATCCGTCATACCACATAGATCGACGTCTACAAAGCTGCACATGGAATCTATACTCCGCATCTAAGCCTTGAGAGATGCAATCTTTAATAAAATTTTCTTCACCCAAAGCAGACACTAAGAGCTCTTTCTTTTCCTGAGTATTCCAATGTACCTGAAGATTTGGTGCTGCAAATATTGTACTAATTAAAATTGAAAGAAATAAATTCATCAACCCTTTCCAAAATTTGTCTCTAGATGCTTATTCGCCAATGCAGTAAGCTCTCTGCCTCTTCGAGTTCTGGCTACAAGACCTTCTTGAACCAAATATGGTTCATAAACCTCTTCAATCGTTTCTCGCTCTTCACCTATAGCCGCAGCAATCGTCTCAATTCCGACCGGCCCACCCTCAAATTTGTCTTTTATCGTATTTAGAATAAGCCTATCCATTAAATCTAATCCCAGATCATCTACTTCCAACATTTCAAGCGCATGATTAGCAATCTCTGTAGTCACTACTCCGCTAGATCTTTGATCTGCAAAATCCCTTACTCTTTTTAAAAGACGATTAGCAATTCTTGGTGTTCCCCTTGAGCGCTTGCCAATTACGTATGCTGCTTCGTCATCAATCTCTACTCCCAGCAAAGTTGCAGATCTCTTTACTATCATTGCTAAAACTTTCGGCTCATAAAAATTTAATCTAAACGAGAGCCCAAACCTACTTCTAAGTGGTGAAGTTAATAGGCCAGATCTAGTTGTTGCACCAACTAAAGTGAAAGGTTTTAACTCAATTTTTACGGACTTAGCAGCAGGCCCCTGCCCTATTAGAATATCTAGTTCAAAATCTTCCATTGCGGGATACAAAACTTCTTCAACTACACGTGGCAATCTATGAATTTCATCTATAAATAAAACATCATGCGGATCTAATGACGTTAATATTGCAGCTAAATCTCCAGGCCGCTCAACGACTGGACCAGATGTAGATTTAAAACCAACTCCTAATTCTCCAGCAATAATTCTTGATAAAGAAGTTTTACCAAGCCCAGGAGGCCCATGAAGTAAGACATGATCTAATACTTCTTTTCGTCTAGAAGCAGCATCACATGCAATTTTCAAGTTTTCTAAAATATTTTCTTGCCCAACATACTCTTTAAAACTAGCTGGCCTTAAAGAACCTGAAAAAACTTCATCCTCTACTTCCTGAGGCGAAGCAAATCCAGATAAGTTTACCCAAGAATCAACGTCTTCCTCAGATCCTCTAAGTATAACTTTTTTTGATGAATTCTCAGCCACTAAATTAATCCCTTGTTTATTTTGAAATGAATACTAAACAAAACGAAGTGCCTCCTTGACCATCTGACCAGAATCAATATCTTCAATATTGACCGAGTCAACTGCTTTTTGAACAGCATGCGTAGCTTCACGTTGATTAAATCCTAATGCTTGCAAAGCTTGAATAGCTTCGGATTCAACAGAACCACTCACAACAGTTGTCTCAATTTGAAGACCTTTGGCAATATCCACATACTCAGCAACCTTATCCTTAAGCTCGACAATAATTCTTTCTGCTGTTTTCTTACCTACCCCTTTTACAGACCGAAGCATAGAAATATCTTCTCTAGCTATCGCTCTTAAAAGTTCACGTTTTTCGATACAAGAAATAATTTCAAGTGCACTCTTAGCTGCAACGCCTTTAACTTTTGTCAACAACAAGAAAACTTCTTTTTCAAGCGTATCTAAAAAACCAAATAGCCTAATACTATCTTCTCGAACTTCAGTATTAATAATAAGACGAACTTCTTCTCCTTGAAGAATTGAGTCGCAACATGCCCTAGTACAATAAACTTGATAACCAACACCTTGAACATTCACAATAACAACTGGTGGTGTTTTTGCTTCAACTATACCTATTAGAAGTGCAATCATCTATACTCCCATTGCAGCAAGTTCTTCATCATCTATCTCAAAATTTGCAACAACTTCTTGAACATCATCTAAATCATCTAGAATCTCAAGAAGCTTCAATAGACCGCTTGCATTATCACCTGTTACTTTCACTGTAGACATTGGTACAAGCTTCAACTCTCCCGTCAAATTTTCAGATAAACTTACTAAAGAATCTCGAACAGAGCCGAAGTCCTGCACTCCACAAGTAACAATCCACAAATCATCTTCAAGCCTAACATCTTCAGCTCCTGCTTCTACAACTGCTTCATAAACCACTTCTTCTGTTAATCCTTCGGCAGAAACAGAAAAAATACCTTTCTCCTCAAATTGAAAGGCAACAGAGTTTGCGCTCCCAAGACTGCCACCACCTTTATCAAGAGCATGACGCACATCAGCAACAGTCCTATTCTTATTATTTGTTAATGTCTTGATAATGATTGCTACTCCCCCTGGTCCATACCCTTCATAAGAGATCTCATCATAACTTTCACCTTCTAACTCACCAGTGCCTCTTTTTATTGCCCGGGTTATATTGTCACCAGGAACACTATTGGCTTTGGCACTATCCACTGCTGTTTTAAGTCGAGGGTTTGCATCAACACTCCCACCACCCATACGTGCTGCCACCTGTATCTCTTTTAAAATTCTTGTAAACAGTTTTCCCCGCTTGGCATCTGTTACGGCTTTTTTTCTTTTGATTGTCGACCACTTGGAATGTCCAGCCATATACCTCTAAAAAATATAAAAACAGTAACTTAACAGGGTTTTCAACAGGCTGTGAATTACTGAAGTCAAAATTCCACTAAAAATCTGTGCATTATCAATTGTACGATACTAAATACACCAAAAAAATGCTACTAAGGTTTTCCTACTAAATTACTAAAGTCATTCACAAACAAATT
>JAGRAS010000264.1 GCA_020434465.1 Bdellovibrionales bacterium
CTAATGAAGAGAGAGTCTGCTTTACAGTATGAATTGATTCTTCACCAATATTAAAAATTACTGACTCCATTAACTCTTGAGTTTCTCCAGATTGAATTTCTTTCGAAATCACATGAGCGCTAGGAATATAAATGCTAAAAACCGTTCCCTCCTTAGGCATACTCCTAACTTTAATCATGCCATCATGCTGACGTATAATTGAGTAAGCAGAAGATAAGCCTAACCCACTGCCTTCAAAGCCAATTCCAGTACTACTATCAACATTTTTAGTTGTATAGAAAGGCTCAAAGCATCTTCTAAGCTGCTCTTGATTCAAACCTATACCATCATCTTCTACATCAATCCTCACATATTTTCCGGGAGAAAGTTGAGGATCGACTTCTCCTGATCGAATTCTCATTAATGAAGCGTGAACTTTGACAAAACTCCCATTACCAGCAATTACAGCTTCTTTTGCATTAACAACAAGATTTGTCAGCGCGTGCTGAATTCCGCTGTAATCTGCACTAATTGGCAAAAGTTCTTCATCAATATGAATTTCAAGATGAATATTTGCTCCTACAACTGACTTATAAAACTCCTTTGAATCACTTAACATCTTTCCAACATGAATAATCTCTCTTTCATTAGAGATATCTGCTGAGAAGCTAAGCAATTGTTTTACTAAAGAAGCACCCTTACTTGCAGAATCAATGATAGTCCTAGCACTTTCTAATAAATTTGAATCTTGTGGTAATTGCATTTCAATCAATGAAGCCTGACCCATTACTGCTTGCAGCATATTATTAAAATTATGAGCAACTCCAGAAGCTAAAAGACCCGCCATGCGCATTTTGTCGGCATCTGCCATTCTGGCTTCAAATCTTCTAGCAAGAATAACTGAAGCCATCTCACTCGCCATATTTGAAAGTAATGCAATTTTCCGCTCTAAAAAAGCTCTAGAGCCAATTGAAGGTTCAATTATAAAAACGCCAACAACTTGGCCTAATGATACAAGAGGTACAATAACTATTGAACCAAGTTCAAGTCTTTTAACTAACCTAGTTAATCCTGAGCACTCCATCTTTTGACTAGTCTCAACTATTACTGGTCTTTTAGTTTGAATTGCCTGATCTAAGAAGTCGTGTTGAAGATCCAGTTCAATTTGAATATCAATTACACCTTTTCGTATTCCAGGGCCAAAGCCTCCCTTGCCTACTAGATGCGTACCCTGTTCATTGATAATTCCTAACCACATTCTTTTACAAGAAACTTCTTCTTGAAGAATTGGGAAAGCATGTGAAGCTATATCTTCAGGAGCCATTGCCTTAGCAAGCTCATGGCTTAACCGATAAAGTGTTCCAATTGACTCAGCTGTTTCTTTTTCATCTTGGTAAGTCTCAGCTTGTTTTAATGCTAAAGCAATTTGACTTGATGCTGCTGCTACTAAATCAAAATCATCTTCTGTATATTTATTTCTCTGCTTACAAAATGTAACTATCGCACCTAAAACTTGTGACTCAAAAATTAAAGGGATTACTATTGTTGATTCCAGACCTTCATTCTTTGCCAGATCTGAGGCAGCTCTAGGATCCTCTTGAATATTATCTATTAGCATTCCCTGTTTATTCTCAACAGCATATCTTACTAAACTAATCCCACCTTCAATCAGTTGAACAGCTTGATCGATATAATTTTGTGAAAGCCCCTCTGCAGCAACAAGTTCTAGTTTTCCAGATGTTTCATCATAAAAACAGCCTAAACCACTATCAGATTTTGTGGCACGGATTAAAGCCTTCAAGCCTTTGAGCGTAACTACAGCAGGATCAAGATTAATTACAAGAGATCTAGCGACTTCATAAAGTGCCTGAATACGAACTTTTTGGGCATTAATTTCTTCTTCATTAGTTTTCTTCTCTGATATGTCCAGCCCAAAACCTTCCCAACCTGAGAATTTATTATCATGAAAAATTGGCACTGCTCGTAGCAATATCCATCTCTGAGATTGGCCATACTTTGATAACAAGCGGATTTCTTCACTTAGCTCGCTTGGCTTACCTTTCATTAGCTTTAGTTTTTTTGTAAGGCGCTTATAGTCTTCTTTATGTATTATTCTGTTCCATACACTACCAAAGCCCAGCAATTCTTCTGATGGATATCCAAGAACTGCTTGAGTATCTCCATGAACTTCTGAGATCGCTCCGGACTCATCTGTGCGAACAATAATTAAGTTCCCATACTCTAGCAGGCGTTTAGATCTAATACTTGTTTCAAGTAACTGATCATCTACATTTAAATTTGAAAAGTCTTCATACAAGTGCTCATGTTTTTTCTCACTTAATAAAACAGCACATAAATTAGCAATAGATTCTAACAATAAAGATTCAAATCTTTGCCACCTACGATAGTTTTCAAATGAAAAGATACTAATTGTACCAATAAGATCCGACCCACAAAAAATTGGAACTCTGGCAAAAGACTTAACCTTTTCTCTTGCAAGCAGCTGTTTAAACTCAGGGCTTAACCTAACTTTACTTAGGTCTGAAACAAAAATAGAATCTGCGTTCTCAAGCTTTGGATCCATCCAAAGCTTATCAACAGTGACCATATCATTATTTATTAATGAAAGATTTTCAGCTTTGCTTTCAATGAATAACTCGACCCTGCCAGCTTGAAATACAGCATTTAAATACTGTGTAATTGCACGAGCTATTTCTAGATTGCTATGATCTCCAGAAAAACTCTGACGCAAAACGTTCAAACTATGAATTAGACCGTTATCTTCGGTCATTTTTACTTCCTAAATTTTTTCTACAATCACTACCTTAGAGTTTTTTACTCTTTGAACAAGATCCTGAGATAGAATTTCTTGGTGCAGAGCCTTTCTGGAAAATTTCAGTAAAGGATCTCCCTCATCTTCTTTATGCTCATTTTTCAGTTCAGTGTGCGACATAGACATTTCTTTTATAAACTTTTTTTTATTAATCCAGTATTCTA
>JAGRAS010000265.1 GCA_020434465.1 Bdellovibrionales bacterium
ATAATTTGTTGATTCCAGATTTTACATAAGGAGAAACAAAATCATCTATCTTTGTTTTCCACTGAATACTTCCTTTTACAATATTAGTTAATAGAGCTTTGTCTCTGGGGTCTAGATCGTGCTTATTTAACACTTCATTCAAGACTAGATTGGTATAGGCGCCTTGCTCAATTCGTTCGATAAGATCTGCGGCTATTTGTCTGATATTAACTTTCATATGTAATCTACAATTATACTTTTGATTTTACAAAAGACAATAGCTTAATCAATTACAAATTCTAATTCTGATTTTCTTTGTCGAATTACCTCAATAGGTAGACTAATTCTATTGCCGGTAAATATTAATGGCAGGTTGTATTTTGAATGTACCTGAATATTTCTTGACTCATCTCCATCTATTTTAATTTCAAGGCAATCAGGTTTTTCTTCGCAATTTTTTGCATTTTTTATCATTTTATTAAATAAAACTCGGGCAGTATTTTCAGCTAGTTCAAAATTTATTTCTGGTTCTGCGTAGTAGTCCGCTTCAAAGCTAGAAAATTCTTGTTCACAATGAAAGCCAGGAGTTTGGCATTCTTCAGGGATTAAATCTTCAGCAAAAGATCCTAAGTATTCTCGATTTGCATTCTGAAATTCAGCTATATTAAAACTAGTGCAACTATCTGGTTCGTATCCTTGCGGAGCAATATCACGTCCGATGCTAGACTCGCCTCGAGAAACTTCAATATGTGCTTCAGCAGGAAGATAAAAATCTGCTTCTGTAGTTTGAATTCCAGTAGTAAAATCCTCAATTTCTGAAATTAATTGATTTTCCCAGTCACAACCTAGATCTTTTGCTTCGCCTTTAAAATAAGATCCATCATCTAGAAAATCACTATTGTCATTGAATTGGATTGAACTTAGCTTTGCTTCATTACAGCTATATTCAGGATTCAGATTTTTAAAAATATCGGGACTTATCCCGTTTGTTTCAATTGTGTTAGCATCCTCAATGTTTGTTGGATATCTCTGGCTGTGGCCAGTAAGCTTAGGGTTGTTATAGCCATTGATTTCAGCGGGAAATTCAGATGTTTCTGGACTTGTTTTATTACAATCAACTTGTTTCCAGATAAAAGGATTAGAAAATTCAAAATTTGAATTTATCACATTCCAACTTAAATTCTCTGTTTTAAAGGTTCCAGTATGTATTAATCTATTTTCTAATGTATTTAGATCTGAATTAGTCATTCCTGGACTACAAACACTTAATGCAGAAGTGTTTGTTGTAATGCCTGTTGAGTTAATTGAAGATGCGCCTTTATTTTTAGGGCATTTTTGATTGTTAACAGCTAGATCTTTACAGGCACTATCACTGCTAAAGCTGATCTTTTGATCGAGATAATTTTGCACTGGTTCTGAATTACTCAATAGATTTGAGATTTTTAATGTTTGATGATCTTCACGATAGAGATTATATCCGTCTTGATAATTTGAAATTGTGCATCCGAGATCAAGAGTGCTTATAGTTGGTTTTGTTCTATCTAAATTTATATTAGGTGCAGATATGCCATATTTTGTTAGTTGATTGTAAGTAGATCCACAGTTTTGTTTATCTTTAGCTTCCCAATTAGTCAGTTTATTGCAAGAAAAAGTTTTAGAGTTTTGCTTATACAGAGGTAGATAGAAACGTGCCCTCGTTGCCCGCCAAGAAACTGGCTGGTTTCCTGAATTTTTTTTAATTGTAAATTTTAGATAAGTAGGAATTCCATAAAAAAGCTTGATGTTTTGGTAAAGTTTAAATTCTTTGTAATTGCCACCAGTAGTATTTTTAACAGTCTTGTAATCAACATAAGCAAGAGTTTTTTGTGAGGCTTGTTTTAGGTTGTTTGTTCCCAGATCTGCACCTCTAGGTACAAAGTTCGCATTTGATCCCATATTTCCGTCAAGAGCACGCCCGCCTAAGTCATGAATGATAAGTCTTTTTGAGCTTGTGCTTTGATAATAATATGCTGCTTGATTGCTGTCTTTTAAGTATTTAGCAGCATCTAAAGCATGCTGGCCAACACTGTTAATGGCTTTGCCGTTAGATCCTAGGGGTATTTCTTGTATTAATTGTAGTTGTACACTTCCAGTTGAATTGTTTCCGCTCATTGAAGCAGCAGAGCCTGTAACGTGAAGAACAGCATTGGTATAACTTGTAATTTCATCAATTGTTAATTTATCAAAAGCAGTGTTTGCACCCGAGCACCTTTTGAAATCAGAGATATTGTTACCTGCGTTATGAGATATTGAATAGTTTTTGTCATAGGTATCCTTTGCTTCAAAACAATCCATTGCAGCCGATTTATTTGCATTAATGGCAGTTGTTCCGCTCAAGTTGTTCATGTTGTTATATCGTTGGTGAACAGGATTAATTACTATTGAAGAGCTGGATCTTGATTGTGAGTTATTTGTCGAGCTTGTGCTTAAAGTAAATCCCATGTTTATTTGTGCATCATGGGTATAATTAATATTCTGATTATTTTTATATCTAAAAGCTGCATTCGTTGCCTGCCCAGTTATAAAAGGCATTGGAGCGACTTTTACCCAATAATCAAGCCTCATACTTGCTGGATATTCCGTCTTGTATGCTAAAGCTTTTTCATTTCTAATTTCATAATTTATTGAATCTATTATTGGAGCCTCAAAGCCGCTGTAGCTGTGGGTAGGCAGGCTTAACCAGCGTGCACTTCCTGAATAGTCATAAGTTGGAATATAATAGCGTGGAGAATCTTCTTTAATTAACCATACGTCCACATTTCTTTGAGAGTCTTCAGAAATGTTAGCTTTGATACATTTCCCATCAGTTGTAAAAGCGCATCTTAAAGCAGCAGTTGTGCTTTCTTCTAGAACTGAATATGCATGCATGGCGTTGTTGATATCAACAGCTGCTAATATAAAACTTATTAAGATAGGCAATATAATTGCCTGTTCAAGAATTGTGTAGCCCCGCGAAGT
>JAGRAS010000266.1 GCA_020434465.1 Bdellovibrionales bacterium
GGATTTGTATTTATTTTGCGGTAGCCCCAGCTCTCAATATTGTCTTAGTCTTAGTCTCGAACTTTACCAAAGCCCTTGCCTTACTATTCTCAGTTTAATCTACTACCTGTAAACTTGAGTTAAAAACTGTTATAGCTCTTCATTAATAACAATTTCACTTTCAGCTTTGCCATCTAGCTGCCCAACATTTTCTGCTAAATGCGACTTTTTGGCTTCTAAAGCTCTTGCTAATCTTTTTTCTATTTTAGTTTTCAATTCTTTATATGTTTTCTCTAGTTCAGATTTATCTCCTGTTTCGATAAATTTAACTAAAGGTTTGCAGATTGCCTGAGCATCCTCAAAAGCTAAGCTTAGTCCTTGTCCTCCATTTGGTGGAACAACGTGCCATGAATCTCCACATAAAAACACTCGATCATAAAAGCCATAACTTGCAATGCCTGTGCGCATTCTATAGAAATTAAAGTTAGCAACGCATTCAACTTTTGCTCCGCGCTCAAAAAGTTCATTAACTTCTAAAAGTTGACCAACTACATCATCCCCAGAAGTTCCTTTAGGCATTGATGTTGCACCGCTTACTCTAAACATTCCTGCTTTTGGTAGAGGCACCATTACTAATCTAGAATCAGGCTGAACAAAGTAATGCATTTGATCTAAAGCTAAGTCAGTATCAATAAACAAATCTCCAACAAAGCTATTTTCTTTCTGATCCTCTTCTGCAAAAGGAATTAAAGCAAGTTTTCTAGAGATGCTGTTAGCGCCATCACAACCCACAAGAACTTTTGCTGTGCCAATAATTGAATATTTAGTGCGAGAATATGTGTCAAATCTTACATAGTCTTCTGCCTGTTTTAATTTTCTTAGCTCTTGAGAATAGTTTATCCTATGCCCTAGACTTTTAAGTCTTTCAACTAGTAGAGCTTCAATTACATTTTGTCTGATACAAATTGGAGATTTTCCAGTTTCAGGATCAACAAATGATGTAAACTCTGTTGCATTCCCATCTACATACACCTGCTTTCCTTTTAGCATTGAAGCATTTTTCAAAACTAAATCTAAGATTTTTAGTGATTCAAAAAAACCAAAACTTCTAGGCTGTAGGCTGCTTGCTCGACAAGATTCATGAGCTGAGTCTTCTTTATCTAGAATGTCAAAGGATATTGGCTTCCCATTAATATGTTTATCAGCTAATAAATTAGCGAGGGCAAGTCCAGCAGGGCCGGCTCCAACAATTTGTACATCTTTCATCTTCAACTACCTCTTAATTAATTTTTCTTGGAAATTTGAATTCTGTTTTTATCTGGATCTAATACCACAAGACATGTTCCCCAAGGCTTTTTTTCAATGTCATGAAGAAACTCTACTGCCTGTTCTTTTAATAGGTCTCTTGTTACCTCAATGTTCTCAGTGCAAAAACCAATTCTCACCGTATTCTCAGTTAAACTGCCTTCTTGGGCAGGGTAAATTTCAAAAACAAAGTCGTTGATTATAGCGGCATAGTGTTTTGGCCCATTGTCATGTTTATGTTCTTCAAATTCGATTCCCAATAACTTGTAAAAAGCGACAGAATCTTCGAGGTTTCTGACTTTTATAACTAGCAGATTAATTTTAGGAGCGGTTGTCATCTTTAAGTCTTTATTATGTTGCGGTTCAGGAGTCATAATTTAAACACAGGAATAGATTTGATTTTATTGTATGCAAAATAGGAACTTAATCAACTTTTCTTGAGCAAAGGTCATTAAAAAGTTCTTCGCAGGTTTTGCCGAGTATTGGATGTCTCCAGTCTGGCCAAATATCTTGCATTGGTTCTAAAACAAATTTTCTTTTATGCATTTCTGGATGTGGTATCTTTAGCCCTAGACTGTCAATTATAATACTTTCTACCGCGATTATATCTAAATCAATTAATCGAGGTTCCCATTTGCCACTTTGAGATCTATCTCTTCCAAGTTCAATTTCTATACTTAATAGTGAGCTTAGTACCTCTTCTGGAGGTAACTCAGATTCAATTAAAATAGCTGAGTTCAAGAAATCATTTTGTTGGCGACAAACTGTTTGTTTATGTAGAAGCGGCTTTGTCTGATATAGCTCGGATTCTTTTAATACTTTTCCAATTTTAGTAGATATAAGTGATGTTGCTGTATTTATAACTTGTCTTTGATTTCCAAGATTTGAACCTAGGGCAATACAGAATTTCATGTGTTTTTAATTATCTTATTGTTGTAAAAGTGTTAAATTATTACCAATTTATTGATTTGGCTAAGTTCCCATAAGAAATAGCTTTTTTCTAGTATTTCGCCATTAAATCTTTCAGTATTCTAGATTTCTTGCAACTTCTATTGAGGCAGGTTCAGGTTTAAATTTTGCAAAAATAATGATTTCAGTAGTTTGCAATAAATAAGCAAACATGTTAAAAACGCTCTCTAATAATTTAACACCTGAGTTGGTCTGTCTTGCCTTAAAGGTGACACTCAGGGAGGACTAAAGACGGAGAATATATTATGTCAAACACTGCTGATAATTCAGTTGCAGATAAGAACGGCCTCGATAAGAACGGCCAGTTAAATTCCAAAAATACTAAGGCATCAAAAGATGCGAAAACGCAGCAAGTAGAGCAGGAATACACTCCTGTTAAGGTGGATATCAAGTCTTTGATGGCTGCTGGTGCGCATTTTGGTCACCAGACACCACGTTGGAATCCTAAAATGACTAAGTACATTTATGGAGAAAGAAACGGAATTCATATTCTAAACCTAGATTATACGCTTGAGCATTGGGAAAAAGCAGTTAAGTTTGTTCGCGATATAGTTAGTCGTGGAGGAGAGGTTTTAATTGTTGGGACTAAGCCTCAGGCTCAAAGAGTAGTGCGAGAAGCTGCTCAGCGTTCAGGTGCGCATTATGTGGTATCAAGATGGTTAGGTGGTACTCTAAGTAACTTTCAAACAATCAAAAATTCAATTCAAAGAATGACAAAG
>JAGRAS010000267.1 GCA_020434465.1 Bdellovibrionales bacterium
AATTCTATGGATCCAGCAAAAGTCGATCGACGACAAGAGGAGCCTCAGTCAACTGAGCCAAAGCTTTTTGCCTTAGATGACAGTGTTGAATATGCTGCTTGGGTTTTTAGTGAGCTTGTTAATTTAGAAGCTGAAAGTTTACTCCAAGTATTTTCAAATGAAACCTTAAAAAAAGGTTTAATAAACAAGCTTAAGAAAAATATTTTAAACTCCTTTAGTCATATAATAAACCCAGATTTTACTGTTGATGAGAAAAAAATTTTTGTTTTTCATTGCGAGCCGGGTCTACGTGTTCTTAATAAAATTTGCGATTCCCAATCTTTGTTTCCTGAAGATTTAGTTGAAGCGAGTAAAGTCATCAGGATAGCCAGTTCATTAGCTGAGTTATCTTGTTTAAAAGTTGCCCCAAATTGTGTTGCTGATGTTGCTGATACTCAAGGTTCAATTCAATTACCGCTTTTGAAAAGAGCTGTAAGAGAATTGGATGCAGAGATTAAATTTCTATCTCTTATCTCCGGTGTACCACCTTTTAATCCTGATGCTCGTATTTTTCCTTCTGATGATTTACTGTTAAAAGGATTGATGGCAAATATTGCTGATGGGAGATTTGTTGGTGATACTTTGTCTTTGGATTTTAAATTGAAATTCATAAGTGTTAAACCACTTTTTGCTTTGTTGCCCGAGCCGGAAAGCTCTGAGGCTATTCGTGATGTCTATAGAGTTTTATCGAGCGTACAGGTTTTTCGTAAATTTACATCTCGATTAACTGATGAAATTAGCGAACGTTTGCAATCAGGTTCGAAACCTACTTTTTGTGGGTCTGGTGCTTCCAGTAATTTAGTTTTAAATACCAGAGCAGACATCTCACGTGAAATGTTTATGGATGAAAATTCATGTTTTAATGCATTGCAAGCAATGGCTGATGTTGAGCTAAGTGTAATTCGAGGTATGAGGAAAAAGCTGAAAAATATGGGTCCAGGATTTAATGTTATTGCACACTTTCTAGGATTGTATGCAATCGATGATGAAAGATCTGAAAGTAAGGAAAATAGTCAGAGTAACTCAGAAGTTTATTCAATTCTAAAATTTGCTTTAAAAATTCAGGCTCGAAATACTGCTAAACTTTTATTTTCTTAACCACCCTGAAGGCCGGCTAAGGCTGAGGATAAAGCAGACTGTTGTTGTTGGAGAGATCCAATTAAAGATTCTAATCTAGCAAACCTAAGTCTCATTGATTCCTCTTTACGGGCTAGAGAAGCTTCAGCTCTAGAGATTCTGTCATTTAAATTTTCAATCAAAGAGTCATTGCCATTAATGGTTACATCTAACAATCCATTAAATCTGATGTAGGTGTCAATTGTTCCACCTGTAAGAGATGCCGTATCTGCAAAGGTAGTTAAAATTTGATTTACTGATGTTGGTTCGGAAGCCATTGCAGCTTCAAAAACATCTTCATCAAATTTTAAAGTTCCGTCTCTTTCTGTCGTAATACCTATGTCAGCAAAAATTTTAATAGAAGAGCCGAGAGCGTAACTTGCACTAGACATATTCGATTTTAAAGCTGTGATCACTCCATCATCAACTCTAGTTTCTGCAAGTGGGCCAAAGATGTTTTCTACTTCTTCTCCATCTTCAACTCTTTCAATCTTATTATTTTCGGCAATATATGTTATAATATCATTAAATTGATCCACCAAGTCTGAAACAGCTGATTTGGTACTTTCAACATCATCACTAACTGAAATCGTTGCTGATCCAGTACTTACAAACTCAAATGATACGCCAGGAATTACGTCGCTTACTTTATTTGATTGTCTAGTTATTGTTCCAGAAATACCATCAATAGTGAATGTAGAGTTTAGGGCTGGATCTTCACTGTTATTGTCAAATGCACTTTGCCCAGAAACAGAAGTACCAACAGTTACATTTATCGATCCTTCATCTAATCCTGTTTTGTTTGAGTTTACAACAATTCTATAATCGGGAGAGGATGAAGTTCCAACGTTTACTACTGATGCTGAAGCTCGAGAAGAGTTATTGTTAAATTCATTTGCGAAGTCAGTTAGTGTCATTGTGCTTGTAACAACAATATCAACTGTTTCGGTGCTAGAATCACCTACTGCAATACTTACCGTTCTGTTTGCGGCTGGATCTCCATCATTTATTCCTGCAGCAATAGCTGCTGAGGAAGATGTGTATGTACCGGCTGTAGATTGAAAAGTATAAACTGCGTTTTCTGCAAGTTGGGTTACGTTTATTGTATATGTTCCATTCTTTGCTGTACTTGCTGCTGAGGCGATGACATTTGATTCGTCTGTTGAAGTTGCTCCTTTAAAAAGCCCTCCACCAAATAGACTGCTGAAGGAACGTAGTGTTGATTGGAAAGTTGTTAGTCTTGTTTTTACTTCTTCTAATGCAGTATTTGTTTCTTGAAGTTTTGTTATCCTGTCTTGGCTGGGATTAATTTGTGTATTTCGATCGGCTTCAAGGGTAGCTTCAATTAATGCTTCTGAATCAATTCCTGAGGCAATTCCTGAAAAATTTATTAATGGCATAGAGTTTTATTTCCTACTCAAGCTAGATTTGTGGCGGTAAATTTTTCCGCATAGATAAACCCAAGTAAAATAAGTGCAATTGTCGAGCCAAGGTTTTAAGACTTAACTGCCTGTAATTATTAAATTGAACTAAGGGTTGATAGCTTCTATGGAGGAAATAACGGCTATTTCTTAAAAAAAAGCCCCAGTTTCTAATGCAGATTACTCAGCTGCCGTTATCAAATAACAGGTGTCTTAATCTAAACTAATTGTACTGCAAATTTACCCGCCCCTGCAGTAATGCGCCCATAAATAAAAGTCTTATGTCATTAACAATTGCAAGTAATTTATTGTCACAACAAGTTCAGCTTGATCTTGAGAAGACTACAAAAGCTTTAGCAAAAAACGCTGAGAGGTTATCC
>JAGRAS010000268.1 GCA_020434465.1 Bdellovibrionales bacterium
GATTTGCCGGAGGCAAATCAATAAGAGGTGTATAGACAAAGTTGTAAGTAGTTTTTTATGTCTTTGAAGTATTATTCCAATTCCCCCAAGCCTGATAAAATTGACCAGGCTAAAGAAGCAGCCAATAATTTAATCAAACGGATCTATAGAGCTCTAGATGGTATGGGGGAGCAAGAAACCGGTTATTATACCGATGAAGGTGGCAGCACAGCTTATGCAAATGCAAGCGGAATGCCAAATTTCACTGGTGCACTTAAGTATGCCTTAGAAGCAAAGAAGGTGCTTGAAGAATACAAATTTGATGGCAGAGTTCACAATCTTTATTTTTCAGTAATGCGCTGGATTGCTATTTCTGCTGCTAATTTAAATGAGCATAAACTTTTTGTAGATACTTTATTTGACGTATGTGCTGCAGGAATTAAACCTAATGATGTAAGTTTTTGTGAAGCTCAGGCAGTTGGAATTAAAGATATTATCAGAGAAGTTATTGATCATGAGTTTTTTAAATTTAAAGTAGAGGCTTTTCAAGGGAAAAGCCTTATTGAAGTTATTGGTGATAAAGTTGCAAGTATTTATTCCTCGAGAACTTTTGAAGGTGCTATTGCAAACCCACCTATTAATCAAGATCTAAGTTTAAGTTCACTAGTTGTTATCTTTGGATTGAGCTTTGAGGGCGAAGGCTTAGTTGGGAAAACTTTCCCTAGAACAGATAGAACCGGAAAAGATTTAAACACAAATTCTCTATGTCAAAATTGTATTGAAATACTTGATGCTAAAATTAAAAATGGAAATGATGTTTTTATCGCTACAATTAAAGCTGCTTACGAATTTGCCCATGCTAAAAATTTACTCGATATAGGGCAAACAAACGCCGCTAAGAAAGCACAGGTTATAGCAAACGCAACTTTACTTATTAAAGCGAGTTCAACCAATCCAATGCCCACATATAATAGGTTCATTTTTGAGCAAAGATCAAAAGTTTGGCTTGAAGTTGGAACTGATTCAGCCTCGTTTACACAGGCGATTTCAGATCTAGAAAAATTGATTAAATTTTTAGAAAGTCCTAGCGCTGAAAACATGGACTACACAGGAAGTTTTTTGCAGCGAAAAAACGATCTTTTTATAAACTTAAAAAAGGCTTTTCTGTATTACCAGATTGGCGATGCGATGCTTAAGCAATACGAAAGCGAGGGAGGGTCATCACATAAAGGATATGTTATCAAGCACACAATACATCAATCAAGTTTGGCCAAGATGACTGAAATGCTTAATTCTGCGGAAAGAAGACATGATGTTCCGCAGAAAATATTGGTGGACTTAACTTATAAAAAAGTAAGTTTAGCGTTTAGAATTGCAAAAATGGTTGCTCATTCTAAAAGTCTTTTTTCTGCAGGATTAGAGATGTTGAGGTTTTATAATAATGAACCGACAAGCGAATCTTTTTTTGAATCTAAAGAAAAAATTGCAGAAGTAATCAAAGAAATGCTGCTTGCTGTTCAAAATCTAAGACAAGCAAGAAAAGAAAATACTGATGCTACAACTGCTCAAAGGATTGCAGATAGGAAAGTAGATATTTCAAGAACAAAGTTATTGGTGGATAACGGAGTTCTAGCCGCTTTGAAGGGTCTTTCTAATGATCCGTATTTATTAGAAGTAGATGTTGCTAGTCTTTGGCTAGGTCTTGGCTTATCAGCAGTGTATGTTAAACGAGACATTTTTGCTCAAAAATGTGAACAAACATTAATTGCCTTAACAGAATCGAATAAATTTGTTCATGGTGATGATAAAAGCTGGTTCTCTTTTTTAAGTGCAGCAGCAAAAATAGCGTCTGCAAGAGGAGATATTGGCCAATGCTCAAATTTACTTCAAAAAATGATCGATTCACCATACTTTAGATACGCAGAAGATTCTCTGAAGGCTGACTTGTATTATTTTTATGCAAAATCATTATTGTCTGATAGCTTACCGCAAAGAGCCTTTTCCTATTTTGAGAAAACACTTGAGTTATATAAGTTACAAACTTTGAATATGAACAAAGAGCAGGCAAGCAGTCAAAATGAGAAAGTGAGAGATGTTTTAGAGAGTTTAATGCGAATATGTTTAATTCTAAAAGATGTTGAACTCAATAGCCAAGATCAGAATGACGTGGTAGATTACCAAGGCAGATATCAAGAGTATTTAAGCTTACTGCAAACTTCTAATTAAGCTTTTTTGCTTCAGGAAAATTTATGCAACACTTCCCTGATGAAGGACTGAGTTTTGCTGGAATGCAAACAGATGAAAGGCTGCTATATTTAATCCGCCCGCACAAGATTTTTCTATTCTTTGGAATTGTTCAAGTCATTATAATCACGCTTGCTACTTTTTTTGTTTGGCAGCGCTTATCTCTAGAGTTTTTTAACTTTGAAAAAGAAATTGTTTGGCTGGGAACATTCTTGGTTTTTATTGCAGGAGTTCTATTTTTAATTTGGAAGTTTAAGTATTATTTTTGTTATCGTGCTTATCTGACAGATCGTAGAATTGTTCGTTTCGAAGCAATTTTTCCTGTAACTGAAAAACGAAGAACTTTAATGTGGAAAGAAGTTGCAAAGACTCGAGGTAGTGCAGGAAGTTTTATTTGGAGATTGTTTAATATTGGTGAATTAGAAATTGTACCAAAACTTATTGAAAGCGAAGGGGAAATGAATTTACCGTTTGTTTTCTACTTTGAAGATTTAGCAAGTTATATTGATAAGATTGTTTACGTTTCTCAGAATGAAACTTTTAAACTCCAAGAGATTCGTCCTTTTATAGCACGTCCAAAGGGGAGTAGATTTTGATTTTTATAAGAAATCCTTACCTTTTCTTTTGTTAAAATCGCACTTTTAGTTTTGTTTTGGAATTTAAGAAGAGTTTTTTTCTACTCTGAATTTGGCTTAAGAAAAGAAATAGCGATAAATATAATAAA
>JAGRAS010000269.1 GCA_020434465.1 Bdellovibrionales bacterium
CTCTTAACGCTGGAACATCAAATTTCTTTAAAGAAAATTTATTTTCTGCTATGAACTCAAAGCAAATAAATGAACTTCAAATTAAAATGAGTAAAGAAGTACCAGAACTTTCTACTGCTATCCAGCAACATGTAAGCAGCAAGCTTGATAAGAAATATGAAAATCCTTTTACTATACATGAACTATACGAGGAGTGCGGGTTTAAAATTGAACAGATTTGTTACACGTATATACACCCTAGCCCTCCAAGATTTAAACTTACTCATAGTGCAGAAGACTATAAAAAAGCTCAGCTTGAATTTGGAAAATCATGGCAGGGAATGCTTACTGGTTCACAATTTGTTGTAGTGGCTCAAAAAATCTAATACTATTAACTTATTGATCTGATTGTATTTTTTTAGGCCGTACTTAGTACATTTTTGAACCCCCCATATTTACACATTCATCTAAAAACAAAGGAAATCACTCCTTTTAAGAGAGGTCGAAATGTCTCAGTCTCAAAATATTGAAATCGAAATTAATCACCAGATCAATCAATCAATTGAATTATTAAAATCAGGACAAACTGAACAGGCTCTTAGCCTACTTAACCAAGCACGTTCTCATGGGTTGAAAGTGCGTGACTTAGAATATGTTAGAGCTCTTTGTTTTTATGAGCTAAATGATAAAGTCCGGGCCTTAATGTCTGTTCAAGAAGAAGTTCGAATTTTCCCTGAAAATCAAAACGCATCGCAATTCTGTAAAGAAATAGAACTTGAAGCAAAACCTCCAAGCTCTAATAATCCAGAGTTAAGAACTGAAAATGGAGCTGCTGAGCAAGCAAAGACACCAACAAGGGTTATAGAGACAGAACAAGTTTTGGAAAATTTACAAAATCCATTTTCAAGTAATACCGAAAAAGATTTAGTTAGTGTCTTCAATGTCGGGTTAAATGAACAGCCTGTTAGAACATTAAATAATCTTGCAAAAATGAAAATTTCTCAAAATGACAAAATTGCGGAACTAATAGTTTCAGCTCTATCAACACCTGGATTTGGTCAACACCCACACGAACGTGAGTTTATAAATGCATCAAAAACTTTAGTACATGAAAGCCAAGATCTTTTTGTAAAAGTTTATAAGCGACTAGCAAATGCGCCTAAAATTGAAAGGACAAGTAGCCCGTATCAAGGCAACTCAAATGAAAATTCACAAATAGAAAGAGTGGTGAATGATTTGAACAAAAATGGAGTAGCTTTTTGGAGAGGTCTTTATGCTGACCCAAATATTTTAAATGAATTGCGTGCTGCTACTTCAACTGCTGTAAATAAAGCAAGACAGGTAATGCAAAACGCTGAGTGCTCAAAAGCAGAATTCCAAATACCAGAATTAGGTTGTATCTCGGCAGGTAGCCAATCCCCAACAGTGGGCAGATATAGAGCAAATCTTTTTCCTCACTCTCCTCCTAGGAACCAAGCGCTTCAGCAAGTAATGTTTGATCCTAGAGTAGCTGAAATAGCAACAAGATACACAAAGGGAAATGTAAGCCTTTCTTATATGCTTTGTGAATTGCTTGAACCTGTAGAGAAAGGTGATGACTGGCACATAGATAGTCTAAAAGATGATTTTAAAATGATGGTGATTTTAACTGACGTAACTGAAAATCATGGCCCGATAAGATGTCTATTAGAAACCAAAGATAATATTGATTTAATGGGTCCAGTTATGCACTCAACTTATACACATGGTTTAAATTATGCTTATCCTTCATACCCTTTAATTCGTGGTGTGAAAAATGAAGTTCTTTTTGGAACAGGTAAAGCAGGTGACGCTATTTTCTTTGACGTAGGAATGATTCATTCAGGAACTGCCTGCAAACAAGACCACCGCTATACACTTGTTACAAGATACTCTGTGGACAATGTGAGAAATAGAGTAATGACTCACTTGATGGATTAGATTGGTGAAATATTAAGATCACTCGGAGCATCAATCTCAATCCAACCACCGTCAATAAAAACAGGATGTACAGGCATCAATCTATCTATGACAAGCTGAATAAAACTCGTCATGTACATATTATCAAAATCTTTACCATCATATTTAGCACTAGAATCAAGAGAATGGTAAAAAGCTTTTACACTTTCAATAGCCGAAGCCGAAATCTTAAATAAGCCGATGTATTGACCTTGGATATCCTCAAGTGAGCTAGGTTTCTTTCCAAGCTCTATAATTTGCCCTTTGCTATTAATTTTCATTGTTTCTGCATCTTTGAGAGGATCTTCCATGCGTGCCTCCCAAAGTTCCCGCCATCGCTTATCAACAACTACAGAAAATTCATTTTTTGCATCAATTAAACTCCTTAGAATTTCTGGTGTGTAAACAATATCAGCATACGAGACAATCACATCTCCTACCATTTCATCTTCGGCACAAAAAAGTGTGCTTAGCATATTAGTTGAATCATATTTTTTATTAATACAATTCTTAACTCCTGGTTTTTGAACAACCTCTTCCTTATACCCTTTAATCAAAACTATATCAGTTATGCCACAAGCAGTTGCAGCTTCAAGTATATGATCAACAATCTGCTTTCCTTTATACTCAACCATACACTTGGGGCGATCATCAGTTAAAGGTCTAAGCCTTGTTCCCTGCCCAGCTGCTAAAATAATCATCTTCATGAAAAATAAAGATCCTTTCTCGAAGCAATAAAAAAATTATTTTCAAAACTTGGTTTATTATATTCTGGTTCCTTGCCAGTGACAATATCTATTATCTTGCAGTTTGCTTCATTTAAAATACAGTGACCTGCAGCGATATCCCACTCTTTAGAACCAACAAACCTAGGATATACATCGCACTTACCCTCAGCCAAAAAACAAAATTTTATTGCAGATCCTGAGGTGATTACATCTAGAACCTCTTCTTTGCTGAAAAATGCTTTTGTTTTATCTATAAAG
>JAGRAS010000026.1 GCA_020434465.1 Bdellovibrionales bacterium
AAGACCGTACACCAACAGTTTGAAACTTTTGCAAAGGAAGTTGCTAAAGTTGAAAGAATTGAAATAAAAAAGTTATAAGACTTTGAGGCTTTTTTTGATCAACGCAGTTGATTTATATTAGATCAACTTCTAAAAATTACGCCTCCCCCGCTTCCAATTGTCTGAAGTTGAATTGCAAGCATTAATCAAGCCGAACCTCAAATACTCTGGATTTATTCCTAATGCCTCGCAAGCGCTTTCAAATGAAAATATATACTCATCCCCGTGAGTATGAACCCAACAGTATGCTTCTCTATATTGAGATTTAGTTTTTTCTGATTCAGACATCAAATACATCATGCAAGCTTGAATACCATCAAATAATAAGGCAGACATTAATGCCCTTTCAGGGCCTTTTGCATATCCCGAGCTTGACTCAACAATATCTTCTACAAAATTTGTAACTCTAGTTTCACCTGATTCTACAAAACCAAAAGCCATAGCATCCTCCCTGGTTTTATTACTTAATATTTGGATGCAAAACGGCCAAAATCGATGTCAATTAATTGACATTTTAAAAAAGATAATTATTTAAACAGCTTATAGTTGCTTTGTGCTTTGACTAGGGAATAGCAGATAGACACTAGAATACATGAAGATACCGGCTAAAGCAGAGGAAAGAGCAGTAACAACTGGAGCAAGATATCCACCAATTGCAAGAAAGATTAGTAAGCTAGAAAGAGCTATAGCCAGTACTGCATTAAGAGTAATGACAGTATTATAGGCCTTCGCAAGCCTCCAAGCGTCAGATACAAACTTTATATTACGATTAAACGCAATAATATCTGTTCTATCAATATCCCAGCGTATTTCATCAAAAACAGCCAAGCTGACACTTGCACAATTAACAAAATCTTGTGGAGTTCTTTCAGTTGCAAACAAAGCACATGGCGCATAAGAAGATAGCTTTGTAAGAAACTTTTGATTATCTAAGTTCCCATATGCATTTGATAATTCAATCCCTGTGTCCTCAGCCACTTTATCTAAATTTGCTTGATCACCAGTGCTAAGTAGAACGGCCCTTACACCAAGTTTATTTAAGCTACTACTTAAATCATGCCCATCACGTAAAAATGGTCGAGATATATAAACTCTTGCTGCTGGATCGCGCCCAATGGCAACATAAAACAACTCTTGCCCACCTTTAGGCTCACCAACTTCAGAAATTTGTAACTCTACACCTCTTTCTAGTAATAGCTCCTCAGTACCAATGGTGAAATCCGCACCCTCAATTTTAGCGCAAATTCCTAACCCAGGATAAACAGACACATCTGAAACATTCAAAAAAGATTTTTCTTGTGGAGCTTTTTTTCTAAAATCATCGGAAATAGTTTGATACTCTATAGATTCAGTAGCTGCATAAATAGTAGCAAGCGCAAGCGCAAGTGAGTTCTCTTCAAGTCTTTTATCGATTAACTCAAAGTTTCCTAGCCTGGCTTCTCCAGGGGGAAAATCATTGGTATAATCTATAGCAAGTGTTTTTGCGTTAATAAGTTTCTTTAAGGCTTTAACAGATTTAACTAACAGGCCTTTTGAAAAACCAGAACTCAATGCTAAGCCACGTAAATACTGCCTAACTTCAAACCAACGCGGAATCAGAGAAATCAGTAAAACTGAGGCAGAGTAACGAATAATTTCACCGGTAGATACCTGTTGATCTGTCCAATAAAGAGCAGTGCATGCAGCAATAAAAATTAAGGCTAAACTATATGAAGTTTCAATTTTTCTGGACTCTTTCGTATCTAGTTTAGTCTCTTGATTAACTCTATTGTTTAAAACTGCAATAAAGTAAGCTAAAACAGACTCTTCAGGTAAAGAAGTAATTGTACAGATAGCATTTCCCTTTACTACTTTAGATCCTGCAAATAAAGTATTCGACTCTGTTTTATATCTAAGTTGAAATCTTGTTGAATATTTACGCTCCCTGACTTCACAACTTCCTGTTTGAATCTCCATGTCACAAGGAATTATGTCATCGCTGGTTACCTTAACCTGCATACCGACTTTAAATTCTGAATTTGTAAGATTAGATAAATTGGGCACATTATCCGCAATTGCATTATTTGCTTCAAACAAAGATGAAACTATTTTATTTTTCTCAGGAAAAAGTTCTCCGAATCTAAGCCCAACATTGTTTGCAACGGAAACTAAAAATCTCTCAAAAATATACTTATCTAGAGCAACAACAAATAAAACAATTACCAAAGAATCTACTAGAGGCTGAGTTGCTAATAAGCGAAAATTCGTAGTACCAATTGAAACAGCATAAGCAGCTAAAATAACTAAGGCTAATCCTGTAGATACGTTTCTTGAAACAAAGCCGCGCTTTAAATCTTTAAACGCCTGGCTAAAGATCGACCCGCCACAAAACAGAAGTAACAGAACTGCAAAAGTTGACAGCAATACTGCCCAAAAAGAACGCAAATCAGCGCGAATTTCAGTAAAGTAATCTAGACTAATAATTTGATTAGCAATAAGCACGTTTATCAAACCAAAGGCAGCAACAAGAACTTCAGTTTTTAGCCTTTGACTAACTTTAGGAATTTCTAGATTTGGACTTAATGAGTGATTTTTAGCTGACGAAAAACTTTCAATCTCTTCTTCTTTATTTACCGCAATCGCCACTCGTCACACCTAAAATCTCTAATAAACAATAAAAGAGCCAGCAATCAAAAAACTAGGCAGCAGCCTGAGTTTTAGGAGTATAATTTTTAGCTCTTTTTGGAGGATCTTTTTTTTCTACATATTTAACATGAGCGCCTTCAAATGGGTCAAACTTTAAAACTTCAAGTTTTGTTCCGCCGCCCTTCCCTTTTTTCTGGGGTCTACGCTTTGTATAGAAATGTCCTGAACCAGAAGTTGATGCTAAATAATAAGATTCGTATTTTACCTTTGCCATAATCCCAAACTAAAAAAATCACACTAATTAAAAATCGTTCAAAAGCGATTAGGAGTTTGCCCTCGCTTTACCACCAAAACCAATTCTAGATGGATTTATGGAAGATGCCAAAAAAACAACAATTATTCAAGCGTTTAAAGCAAATTTGGCTGAGAAAAACCCAATTAAAGTATTAAAAATATTGCTATTTTAGGCTAAGTTCGGTAGCAATAAAGAAATTTGCATATAATTTGTTATTAAACAGGCAAGTTTTAATTAAAATTGAGGATTTATGAAGGGAATAGTACTAGCAGGCGGCTCAGGAACCAGGCTCTATCCAATAACCAAATCGGTCAGTAAACAGCTTACGCCAATCTATAATAAGCCTATGATCTACTACCCACTTTCTGTGCTAATGCTAGCTGGAATTAGAGATATTCTTGTTATTACGACACCTCATGATCAGGAAAGCTTTAAAAGACTATTGGGAGACGGCAGTCAGTTTGGAATAAGAATTTCTTACGTAATTCAAAACAGTCCAGATGGGCTTGCCCATGCTTTTATCCTGGGTGAAGAGTTTATTGGAAATGAGCGCTCTGCACTTGTGCTCGGGGATAACATTTTTTATGGACATGGTTTTACAGGCGCACTTAAAAATGCATCAGAAAGAACTGAAGGAGCAACTGTATTTGCATATCCAGTAAGAGATCCTGAAAGATATGGAGTTGTTGAATTAGGTGAAGCTGGTAAAGCAAAGAGCATTGTGGAGAAACCAAAGAAACCAATATCTCATTTGGCTGTAACAGGACTTTATTTCTACGATAAGAAAGTTGTCGAATATGCAAAGAATTTAAAGCCATCAGCCAGAGGCGAGTTGGAAATTACAGATTTGAATAATGTTTATCTACAAAATGAAATGCTTCATGTAGAACAATTAGGACGAGGCACTGCTTGGTTAGATACCGGAACTTTTGAGTCTTTGTTACAGGCTTCATTATTTATTCAAACCATTGAAGAACGCCAAGGTTTAATGGTGGCCTGTCTTGAGGAAATTGCCTATTTAAATGGATGGATAAATGAAGCTAAGCTAAGAGAAGTAGCTGAAGAGCTTAGCAAGAATACCTATGGTGAATATTTAATGAACATTCTGGATAATTAAATAAATGTCACTCGATCAAATTATAGCTGAACTTAAATGGCGGGGTCTCTTTTTTGAGGCGACAGATGAAAATGCCATAAGTAAACTAGACTCGAAAGATTCTTTTTATATAGGCGTAGATCCGACCGCTTCGAGTTTGCAAATTGGAAATTTAATTTCACTAATCGTTTCTGTTCACTTAGCACGTGGGGGCTTAAAACCAATTTTTTTATTTGGTGGAGCAACTGGTGCAATTGGAGATCCTTCTGGAAAAAGTGAAGAAAGAAAACTTCTGACTCAGGCAGCAGTCGAAGAAAATGTTAAAAAGCAGAGTAAACAAGTAAAAACTATCTTTGAGCGAATGGAGCTAAAACCAGAGTTTGTCAATAACTTTGATTGGACAAAAAACCTTAGCACAATCGACTTTTTACGAGATGTGGGAAAGTATTTTACAGTAAATTACATGTTAGCTAAGGAAGTAGTTAAATCTAGGCTTGATAGTACGGGAATTTCTTTTACTGAATTTTCTTACATGATCTTACAAGCAAATGACTTTTGTCATTTATACGAAACACATAATTGCAAGCTTCAAATAGGAGGCTCTGACCAATGGGGAAACATTACTGCTGGCTTAGAGCTGATAAGAAAAAAAATTCAAGGCGATGCTTACGCACTTTCATGGCCCTTAATTACCGACAACCAAGGAAGAAAGTTTGGTAAATCAGAAAACGGTACAATTTGGCTAGACTCTGAGCTAACAAGCCCTTACAAATTTCATCAGTTTTGGCTTAATTTGGATGACAAAGATGCAATTCCATATTTAAAAATATTCAGCTTTCTTTCTAAATCAGAAATAGATGAGTTATCTAAGATGCAAGAAGCATCCCCTGAAAAAAGAGAGGCTCAAAAAAAACTTGCTGATTTAGTTGTAGAACTAGTTCACGGCAAACAAGCTGTAACTGATGCTAAAAAAAGTGCAGAGGTATTGTTCGGTGGAAGCTTTGAAGGTTTATCTGAGCAGCAACTTGAGGATATTTTTAGCGACGTTCCATCTTCCAGCATAGAAAAAGCTAAATTGAAGCAAATGACTTATGCAGATGTACTTGCTGAAACAAAGTGTGTGAAATCTAAAGGAGAAGCTAAACGTTTAATTAGCGGTGGAGGAGCCTATATTAACAACGAGAGACTTGAAAATCCTGAAACAAAACTTACTGATAATAAATGCCTTGATGATAATTTATTTGTATTAAGAACAGGTAAGAAGAACTACCATCTTGTAAAAATGACTTAATCTTTTCGCTTCATTTATAAATAAATCCAACTGACACCAGGATTACTAGTATCTTCTCTAATTGATTTTATCACATCTAAAGCTTCAGCTAATTTCCAAACTGCCTGCTTAACCTTGCCCGATCCTTTACCGTGAATTACCTCAATTTGATCGATATTTTGCAAGATTGAGTCATTGATACATTTTTCTAAGCGTGCCTTTGCTTCGGACTGTGTTGATCCATGTAAATCCAAACTTGTAGTTTTTTTATATGGAAATGCCTCTTTGAGCTTTCGCTTTTTTCCTTTCTTATTAGATTTTGCATCTAATAACTCAAGATCTGTTAAAGGAATCTTAATACTAACTGAACCTAAAGAGATCATAGCTGAAGTATCTTTGATAAAGCTCAATATCACCCCTTTTTTCTTCAGGGATTTAATTCGTACGGCATCGCCTATTTTCATTAATTTACACTCTAGAGTTTGTCACTTCTGAGAGTAGCTCAAATAAGTAGTTATAATCAATTGGTTTTGAAACATAACCGTTCATTCCCCTACTTAAGCATTCATCTTTAACGCCTTTAATTGCATGAGCTGTTAAAGCAATAATAGGAATTTCTGCAAAGTTTGATTCTGAGGCTCTAATATGCTCAGCAGCATCTAGACCACCAAGTTTAGGCATATGTAAGTCCATTAATACAACATCAAAATTATTATCATTGTGTAGAGCAATTAAAGTATCTATAGCTTCTTGACCATTATTTGCAATAACTACGGAGTGTCCATACATTTCCAGTAAACGTGTTACTGTTTGTTGATTACCAACATTATCTTCTGCAAGTAAAATTCTTAGTGATTTTAAATTAGAATCTTTATTAACTTGCTTTTTATTTTTAACAATTTTATCTGCTATTTCATCGTGTGCAACAGTCAAAGGTATTGAAAAAGAGAAAACCGAGCCTTCTCCAACAACACTATTTACCCATATCTCACCATTCATTAATCTAACCAGACCAGAACAAATCGCTAAACCTAGCCCTGTTCCACCGAATTCTCGAGTTACTGAGTTATCAGCTTGAGAAAACTTATCAAAAATTATCTCTAATTTATCTGGCTCAATTCCAAGCCCAGTATCAGTAACTGCTACAATTAGTTTTATTTCTTCATTTTCTGAAGCTTCAAAATCAATTGATAGGCCAACAGTCCCTCCAGTAGGGGTAAACTTAATTGCATTACTTAAAAGATTAAGTGCGACTTGACGAATTCTTAAACTATCTCCAACAAGGACATTTGGAACTTCCTGATTGAAATCCATTTTTATTTCAAGCCCTTTGTTTTTACTAAGTTTCTGTGCTTGGGTAAGTAAATTTTGAGTTAAGGTTTCTAAAGAGAATGCTTTATTATCAATAAAAATCTTTCCCGCTTCGATTTTTGAGAAATCTAAAACTTCATCAATTATTTCTTTTAATTGCTGAATTGATTCCTGAATTGTCTCAACATCCTCTAATTGTTCTTCAGTTAAATCACTATAACTTAAAAGTTCTGCAGACCCTAAAACTACATTTAATGGCGTTCTTATCTCATGGCTCATATTAGCCAAAAAGTCTGATTTTAACTGGGAAGCTTCAATAGCATTATCTCTGGCTTCCTTAAGAGCAATCTCTACTTTTTTCTGTTGTGAAATATCACGAAAAATAATTACTGAGCCAATGACTAGATCAAAAGTTGTACTTCTAAGTGGTGTAATTGTGTAATGAATTGGTATTAAGCCTTTAGTACCACCAATAATTTTTGCTTCGCCTTCTTTTTTTTGTCTTAAGTCTGATAAGGCAACCTGGTTCATTCCATGTGCTTTACATCCATCAATAACAAATGAAGTGAACTGTCGCCCAATAACATCATCCGGGGCTCTTTCTAGCATTTTACTTGCTGCATTATTTAGAAAACTTATTGTTCCATCTTCACTTGTTACGCAAAGCCCATCTCCTAAGTTTGATACGATCGTTTGCAGCTTGTCTTTTTCTTTTGCTAACAAACCTTCGGATGACCTTCTAAGTGACTCATAAAGCTCGCTCATCTCTTTAGATGAAATATCAAGAGACCTTTCAAGGGTATAGCGATCCTCGTCCGATTGTCTGTAAGCAGAACTTATTCTATCTAACAAGCTATTCCAAGTATCAACACTAGTTGGCATGTCTTTACGTGACATTCCAAACTTGCGCAATTGCCTAGCTAATGTTGGGTGTAGTGTTTTTGTCACAGCTTCTCTGAGATTGTTGTTAATGTCATAGTCTGATTATGGAGCTCACACTTGCCATTTGAGTGAGGTGAAAGCTCTCCATACGAATAAAATCCGATTTGTTTTGTTTGATCTGGTAGATTACTTATTACCGCATCAATTTCATCTTCAACTGATTCGCCTAATACAAGGCGGCGACCTACACAACTAATTGCTAAACAAAGTAAAGGATCATTTGTTTCAATATTTGCACTTAAAGCAGCACTTCCTGCTCCTTCAACCAGACGATCAAAGTTTGCTTTCATAAATGTGGCTAATGAACCTTCAGGCACATCTCCAGCAAAAGTCATTGATTTATTCTCTTCATCTACTGCTAAAACTGTTCTTACTAAATAATCACTATCCTCACGTGAGTTTCTTAGTGAAAGTGGGAATAACAGCGCTGTTGCCGGGAGTCCAGAAGCACGATCTCCTAGATACTCTTTGTAAAGATCCAAGGCAGGCCTACCGGCAATCTCATACAAGACATTTCCTCTAGATCTAGTTATAACTTTTTCAATCCCAAACTTATCCCAACCACCCACAGAGCCATGTCCAATATTAATATGATCTCCGTAAAAACCGATAGCACTTACATGGTTTGATTTTATACCGTTGCGATCAGCAATCCAAGTTTCTTTAAAACGATCTCCATCTCCAGCGAGGCCGCCAGTAATTACAGGATTTCCACTTAAGGTGTCATTGATGCCATTTGCTAAGGAAGTACCATTTACAGACAAACCATCTGACAGGATAAACACTCCTTTTAATTTCTCAGCGCGCAAACTTGTTGCTAACTCCACTCCAACACTATATGAATCTTCAGAAGATTTAACAGGAATTGTTACCTGCTTAATTCTTGTGTTATCAAAACTACAAACAGACATTGCAACTGAATCATCACTAAGCGTGTCTTGAAAGATCTCTCCTGATGTTGAACAACCTATAATTTTTGCACTGGGATATAGCTCACTAACTTTTTTGAAAAACTCTTCTTTTTTTGAATAGCTTGGCGAAACAAATGAAATAATCATTATATTTTCGCCTACACTACCAGCAATTTGTTTTTCAATCGAATCTGATTCTTTTAATAAATAAGTATTTATTTCCACTTTTTCCCCAGTTTCTCTTGTTAAAAATCGTAATTTCCTAAACTCTACTAAAGAGTTAGAAACCTCTTTTTATCACTGCAATTGAGGCTGATTACCATTTGGACTAAGAGTATCTTTTATAATTGTCTCTAAGTCCTTTAGCGAGAAAGGCTTTAGTAAATAAGCACTTACCCCCTCTTGAATAACTCTTTCAAACTCCTCCCTATTCATGTCAGAAGTCATTACAATAAAAGGAGTCGTAAAATTTTCTTTTGTCTCATGGATTTTCCTTAGCACATCAGTGCAGTCCATATCTTTTAAATGCAAATCTGAAATAATTAAGTCTACTTCCTCAGATTTCATTATCTCAATCGCACCTTCTCCATTTGAAGCTGAGATAACATTTAGAATTCCAAGTTTTGCTAGTAGCCTGATAACAATTTTACGTGCACTATCAATATCATCTACCACTAGCACCTTAAGATCTTTACACTCCATTAAAATTCTCCACCAGTAAAATTACTTTCTAGGCAAACTACTAGAAATTAATGACTGAGTTTCTTCATAACCTGGCTGCGGTAAATGCCAAGTCCACTTAGAACCACCATCATTAATCTTTTTAACTTCAGCTAATAAATCATCTAAACTTATATTACTTTCACTACCCTGAGCTGGTGCAATTTCAGGGAAAAACCTGCTTGTTACAGAGTCTTTAGGCTTCTCCAAGCCTGCTTCTAATGCTTCTATCCATTTAATTGCAGCCCGCCACCTAAGTACTTCACGCGGATATTTTCCGTGTTTTGGATTTAAGTTTCCAATCCCTAGTGAAGCTCCTAATGAGATCTCTGGTCCAAAGCCAAGACGTAATAATCCAAAAGCTGCGACTTGATAGTCAGAACAGCCATATAATTGTACTTGAATTGGTTCTGCCGATTCAGAATTTTGTGATGCAACAAGTTGGCGATATTTTTTTTGATCTTGAGCAAGAAAAAGAGCCATTCCAAGATACCTTGAGAATCCAACTATCGCTCCACCTTCCATCCCTAGCTCTTTACATTTAGAACCTAGCTTAGAGCCTATTTCAACTGAAGTAATCAATTTTCTAAGTAAGGTTTCCCAATAATTTTCAGGACATGTTTTTAAAATCATTTTACAAGCAACATTAATTGCAAGCACAACGGAGCAGTATCTTGTACCTAAAAAAGCAATTGCTTTTTCTAATGTTAAAATATCACGCTTAAATTCCTGATCTGACATCTCTGCAGCGTGAAGCAAACATCTTGGATCAAGGTGACTAAAAGAAATGGTTTTGTAAAAATCCATTAGCTCAGTTTGGCCGTACCAGCTAGATTTAATTAGCTGCCAAGTTTGTGATGACATTCTTAATCTTGTATTTGCTATCTGCTTAGCCGCTTCCCATGTTGAGTCAGACTCAGCAAGCTCATTCAAATCTGAAATCTGCATATTTTCCCTTAGTATCTTGATACTCGACTTTTTTTTACTATTGCTGAATACTTGCAGGCTAAAGATGGGCAAACGGCGGTTTTTTTGGTGAAAGCTACGGATGTTCCAATTTGTTCGAATTAGTAATAATTTGAAAAACTTAATATACTGAGATTCTAAGAACTTAGCTGCATTTAGCTATAAAATACTGCTTACCTGCTACTTCAATAGAGGTCTCAGTTGCTGTAAAATTTAAAAGATGTTGGTGAGCCGATCGGCTAAAACGAGCTTTGAAAGCAGCTTTTAAAGTACAATAAATCTGGCTCTCTTTTCCAAAGCATAAGCTGGAAAAATCAAGTTTTTCTTTTGTTCCATCACTTATATAAAGGATAATCTCATCAACTACTAACTCAATTGTTTCAACAAAATAAACAGTATCCTCGTATTTAAAATCGGCTCTGCCTTTCCCTATTTTTAAATAGAACTTTTTTTCTTCCTCAGACCAGTGTATTGATCTAAAAAAAAGCTGCTTTAGTTTTTCATTAGAGAAAGGTTTTTCTTCATGAAGCCACTCGCCAGTTTTAGTGAGTTTTAACTCACCAGTTAAATCTGCTTTATAAAGAATATCTTCATCCATTAATTATTCAGGTAAAAAATCAGGAATGCTAAGATATCTTTCACCAGTATCATAACAAAACGTTAAAATTTTTAGTTTAGAATCTGACTTAGCAAGAGTTTTTGCAACTGCGGCAAGCGAAGCGCCAGAAGAAATTCCAATTAATATACCCTCTTCTCTTGCGCATCGCTTTGCCCATTCTTTTGCTTCAGAAGTAGCAACTTTAATCGCACCATCTAAGCAAGAGGTGTTTAATACAGCAGGCAAAAAT
>JAGRAS010000270.1 GCA_020434465.1 Bdellovibrionales bacterium
ATAAATTAGAAGATGTTCTAATTCAAAGTTTGGTAGAGGAGAAGCCTACTGCTGAGACAATTGAGTAAATAAGCGAAGACAACAAAATTAAATAATCGTAAAACATCTATATTTTTGCTTTCGTTTTGCTCCAAGTCTATGTTACAAAATTAATAAATCTGATATGAGCTCAGAAAACAACTTAACAATAAATAAGATTATTAAATTAGGCTGGGCAGCACTCGTGGTTTCTGCCTCACTTCTTGTAATTAGTATTTATCTAGTAAAATTTTATCATAGTGATATTGTTACCTACTCAATTTGGCTGACTTTTGCTAGAATTTTTGGAATTATTTCATTTTTTATAGGAGTATTTTCTATCGCAGTTGGCAAATGGAATCAGGGAACTTTATTAATCCTTGGTTCTGTTTTACTCCCAATTCTCTCACTCTATATTCACCAGAGTATTTAAAAAGATTCTCGAATCACTCAGAATAAATATTATCTGGTCGCATAATTGAACTAGTTTTTAATTCAAGTGCCTTGCCAAAGACATTTAAAATAGTCCTAGACATAGTTTTTGCATCAAAGGCTGAAAAATTCATAGTAGAAATTGCAATTAACATTTTGCAAATAAATGAATTGCCAGCTTGAGAATCTTTAATCAAATTATATGCAAACATTACCTTGGCAAATTTAGCAATCGGGTTGATAAGAACCTCGCTCTCAGGAGAAGGGCTAGTCATTAAAAATTCAGGACTTACTGGATATTTTTCACTAATAGTCTTAAATTTTCTAGCTAAGTTATTCTGCCACAACAGCCTGGTGGATTTTGCTAAGGAAATAATTACGTCTAGATATGGATTGCCTCCACAAAGACTAAGCCCATTTCCTTGGTGAATAACAAGTTGATTTGAATCTGCATCATACCTCGAATGAAAATCATTATCCGTTTCAAATCTTAAGTTCAATTCAGGCAAATTATAAACTTTTTTTACTGATTCTACAAAATACTTTACAAATAACCGAACCTCTTCATCAAAAACTTCCCTTCCAGATTTACCTGAAGTTAAAAGTTTTTTTGCCACTTCATTATCTAAAAAACTTTCAACTATCTGCTGAGCCTGCAAAAAACTTGCCCTAGCAAAATCAGTACCTGGTGAATAAAACCCGCAAAGCATAAATGATGCAGAGTTACTAATTGATTCATTTGGCAGTTTCTTTAGTTGAGGATCAATTCTACAAAGTAAGAAATCAAGTAACTCATTTGAGAGACTCGTGTCCTCTCTTAAACGCAAGCCTAATCTACGAGTTGCTTTTGCGGATGCTGAAAGTCTTGTGGTTTGAACTTCCATGTTGAGCAACCAATTTTCAGATGTATCAGAAAGACTCCTGTTACCAACCAAGTTTTGCAATAGTCGAGTATCATCTCTCCTATACATCGCTTCTATGCTTTCAACATTTTTTCTTGGGTAATGGCTTAAGCCTGCTGACCTATCAAGACAAGCCACAAGCTCAGAAACTACATTTAATGACTCTTTTAATTCTCGCTCAGGGCTTTGCCTAGGACTTGAAGAAACTACATTCATATACAACTACTAGAAAGTTTGTTTTAAGATATTAGCGTTTTCTATTTGAAATTCAAGGAAAAAGTAAAATCTTCAATTATTAGTCTTTTAATTACCTTCAAGACTCTTTAAATAAGCATCTAGAGCCTCTTTTGCTTGCCTAAACCTACTTGCACCATATTTAGGATCTGAAGCTCTTAACTTAGCTAAGCCATCAACAAAACCTCTTGCTGACTCTTTACCTTGTTCATCGATTAGCTGAAAGAACTCTTTAAATGTCATTCGACCACTTTTAATATCCTCTAACCTAGCAACTATAAAATCTGAAGTTAAAAGCCCTTTATCACTTCTTACAGCATTTAACAGATCTATCGAACCAAGAATCTCATCTGGAACAGAAAGACCTAAAACAGCTCTCATTACAGTGCTAATATCGTCAAGTTCTAACATAGACTGATAGAGTCCCCTTAACCCTTCCCTATATTCTAAAAGCTTTTCTGCAGAATTACGTTCTAAATTAAGGTACCTTTTCTCAGCACTTTGAATCTGTAATTTAGAATCAACTCCACTTACGCTTAGTTTTAAATTAAAGCCATGCAAATCCCCACTCATCAAATTCATAGGAAGATAACTATCAGTGTTAAGATATTTTGAATCAAGTTTATTTGCAGCTATTGCCTGTCTTAAAACTTGCTCAGCATGACTTCTTTCAACAACAAAAGTTCCCTCTCCAGCTACAGTTACTAGTATTCTGTGATATCCATTTTTATCAACCTGAAGAGCTATGTCCGTGATATCACTTTCATCAATAGCATCTTTACCAAAATTTATTACTCTACTAGTTAGCTCGCCCTTAAGAGTCATTGGCTTTTCTCTATCAAGTAAAAGCTGAATAATCCTCAACGCAAACTCAGATCCTACTGTTGCCATTTTATTATAGTGTACATTCCAATCACCAAATAATTGTTTATAGAACTCATCATTTATTTCTGTTGCTGGAACATTAGAAGCCTGAGGGCCAGACTTGTGAGAATGCCAAGTCACAATGGGATAAGCCCTATCGGGTGTGAACTCTATCTGACTTATTTCTCTAATAGGAAGCCTCATTGAATCTTCAAGCGCACTTACTAGAATTTGAAAAGTGATTCTTGAGTTAAGTTCTAAAATTTCATACTTGGCTTCTTCATAAATTGGAACAGCACGATCATGTTCAGCCCCCTTCCCAGAGGATACCATATCTACACCAGTTTTAACTTTAACAACCCAAGCCTTTTCACCTGTTACAACCTTTGGACTTGAAAGTAAAAAAGTTCCATAGTTTGCAACTCGATATTGATTAACAGAATTTACTTGAGCAGAATTTTGACTTCCACTGGGCAACAT
>JAGRAS010000271.1 GCA_020434465.1 Bdellovibrionales bacterium
CCAATAGTAAAAAGATACATTAAGGCAATTCGTTTATGATCAAGAGTTGTGATCCAGGACCAAATTCCTTTTTCACAATTTAAATAATTCGCATCTGGGTCATGGTGAGCCATTATTGGATTCCCTTTTATTTAACAGTCTTTAAAAACTCAATTATGTCACTGATATCATCATCATTAAGTTGACCAGCATAAGGCGGCATTGCTGGCGCAAAGCCTTTAACAACTTGAGATTGAGGTTCTAAAATTGATTTCTTAATGTAGGCATCATCTGCAGTATAAGATTCGCCTGATTCTAAAGTGCCTGAACGTCCGTAAACACCTTTAAAGCTTGGTCCAACAATTTTAGTTCCATCTAAACTATGGCAAGTTACACAAATTTTTTCTTTATAGATAAGCTCACCTCTCTCTGCAGGTGTCATTGATGATCTGTCTGCAGCGGCCGAGCTATCTTCTTCTTCATCAACTTCAATTTCAACTGCCGGGCTTGTTCCATCTTGTGCTTTAATAAACGCAATCAGGTCATTTATGTTATCATCATTTAATTGACCTTCGAATGCCGGCATCACAGGCTGATAGCCTTGAACAATTCTTTTTGTAGAGTATAAAATTGATTCTTGAAGATACTCATGATCAGCCTTATAACTTTGGCCGTCTGTAGTTGTACCCTCACGTCCATACAACTTTAGAAAGCTTGGTCCCACACCTGGAGTACCATCTAAACTGTGACATGCATTACAACCATTTTTAACATAAAGCTCCCCTCCTCGCTCTGCTGGAGTTGAAGAAGCCAAAGCAAGCTCGGCACTATTATCATTTAACCAATTGTCGTACTCAGCACCTGAAACTACTTTTAATTTTGCAAGCATGTTCCAATGATCTTTTCCGCAATATTCTGTACAAAAAATATTATACTCACCTGTTTTTATCGGCTTGAAAGAAACGTATGTGTAGCGCCCAGGAATAACATCCATTTTTACTCTCATCGCTGGCACAAAAAAACTGTGCAAAACGTCACGAGATTTCATAACCATTTTAATTGGGCGATTAACAGGTACTACTAGTTCGGCAACTGTTTTCTTGCCGTTTTCATATTCAAAATCCCACTTCCACTTTTGCGCCATTACGCCTATTTCTAAAGCGTCTTCTGGAACGTGGCGAATTTCTTTGAATACAACCACTCCATACCAAGCTACAAAAACACAAATAATCGTTGGTACAACAGTCCAAACCATTTCTAAAAAATTATTGCCATGGATTTGTGGAGTTTCATGATCCTTACCGTCTTTTTTTCGATAACGAACAGCGAAGTAAATCATTGAGCCAACAATCGCGACTGTAAAAAATACCGAGAGATCGGTTATTAGATTGTTAACAAAATCTACTTTGTGTGCTACTTCGGATGCTTGTTCAGGCAAATATCGAAACATAATTTAAAATTCCTTAGATCTGATCCTTTAAGACTTCTGCTTTCTTTTTTCCTGGCGCATTAGATTCCAAAAAAGAAACACAAGCAATAGCAATGTAACTGCACCGCCGGCTCTCATGACATTAAATGCTGCCCAGGTATACTTCCCTTTGGTTGGATCAAACCGAAAACAAAACAACAAAACATGATCGAGTGCAGATCCAATTTGCCCTTGTGAGGCCTCAATCAATGCGAGTTTAACATCCCAAGGCGAAAACTCTATGCCTGTGAAATATTGAGAGATTTTCCCCTCTGCCGTCAAGAGTATGATAGCACCTGTATGGGCATATTCTGTATTATCTTTTTTAACTTTAAAACCTAATTGCCCTAATAGACTATCAATTTGAGGTTTTTCCCCTGTTAAAAAACTCCAATTTGGACTCTCTGATGCAGGGACTCCAGATGCTGTTTTATACTCAGAAGCTCGCTTGGCTGCCATTTCTGTAGTGTTTTCAGGATCAAAGCTAAAGGTTACTATTCTATATTCTTCCCCCTCCTCTAAATTTAACCCTGGGAGCATTTTTTCAACGCCTTTTAAAACAAGGCCACAAAGTCTAGGACAATTATAATATACAGGAACAAAAATAGTGGGCTTTCCTTGGACTAGATCTTTTAACAGAACTTTTTCTCCTTTAATATCAGTAAATTGCAGCTCCAAATCAATTTGATTGCCAAGCAAAAAATCTATCCCAACTTCATTTAGTTCTTCAGCAGGTTTCTCAAGGGAAAATCCTGAACTAGAAAAAATGAGCAAAGCTATTAATTGTAAGAGAATAAAATTTATCTTTCGCATGATTTGAAGCCTAGCGAACATTTGACTTCAAGAGAATATATTTGAAACATAAAATTCAAAGTTTATGGGTATTAAGTCCTATTTGGACTGTGGTGAAAGTGATTGAATAAAGTTGAATTCTTTGTTAAAGATAACAAGTTATTTTGATGCTAAACGTTTAATCGGCTTGCCAAACTACTGTTTGGCACTAAACGCAAGCTTAAACCTATTTGCTTAGGAGCCTAATAATGGAAGACGTTTGGAAACAGTTTGAGGAAAACAATATAACTCATAGCCAAGCTCACCATCTTACAGCTGTATTAGAGTTAAAAGATGAACATGGTTATGCAAGAGTTACTGATGTAGCTAAGCATTTAAATATTACAACAGGTAGCGCATCCACTAATTTAAAAGTTTTAAAAAAGAAAGATTTGATTTCTGAAGATGATAATAGATTTTTATCCTTATCTACTGAGGGTGAAAGAATTGCAAAAGCAGTTATTCAAAGAAAGTTCCTACTTAATAAATTCTTAAAAGATGTATTGAATGTTAGTGAAGCGCAAGCAGAAATTGATGCTTGTAAAACCGAGCACTTGATTAGCGCAGAAACTACTTCAAAATTAAAATCATTTCTTGAAAGTAATGGGATTACAATAGATTAAGAAAACATGAAAACTAAATTAAAAAGT
>JAGRAS010000272.1 GCA_020434465.1 Bdellovibrionales bacterium
TTCCGCAGGGCTTATCCGTGCTTAGCTGTCTAAGCCCAGCAGCAATTTTCTTAAGGATCTTTGGAGCTTTTGCCGTTGGTGTTGAAATAGTATCAAGAGAAGTGCTGGTATCAAAATTCTCTTTGTTGGTAGATATAGAAATATTGAAAATCCCAGGGTCAAATAGATTATTATTATCTCCAGGTTTGTCTAAATTAAGATGGTTTGTAACTTTCTCTGTAATAAAATCTCTATCAAGATCTAATATTTTCTTAGTATTTGAAGAGTCAACTTCAAATACATTTTGTTGTTCAGGAAAATATCTACCTCTGTTTAATTTGCCACATTCAACAAAAAGATTATTGTTGGATAATTTATAATGCTCAAACTCAGTAGTAGTTAAATTAGAGCGGCTCATAAAGATTTCTGTTGCTTCAATTTGTAATTCGCTAGTTTCGATTGTTCTAATAGGCATCGGGCCTGTTGGTTCTGAGCAAGCGGCTAGAACTATGGTATACAGCGCGACAGTGGCATAAAAACAACAGCTTTTATATGAATATGAGGAAGTGCAATTGAATTTTTCAAAAGAGATTTTTTTTATAAGTTTTCTTGAGAATGTAGTGTTTTTTGATTTGTTTTTCATGTTAAATAAAGATTAATTTAATGAAAGTATTCAAATATTTTCAAGGCCTATTAGCAAGGGTGTTTTTTTACTAATTAAATCTTATAAATAGGCAGCAAAAACCCTAATTGTACATATATGTTTTGAGTTTACTATGTAGTATGCTTAATTACTAATGGAAATTGAGCTTTAGTCTATGAAAATCATAATTCTTACTACTGACATAGAATCTCCTACAGCTTTACGGTTTGAGTCAGCTATTAAAGACCGTGGTCATGAAGCAGTTATTGTGGATCCGCAAGCATTTATAATTCATGTTGAAGACGGTGTAACACCACTATACTACGAGGGTTTGCCGCTTGAGTCTGTTGATGGAGTTATCCCTATTATTTCACCTATGCATGCCGCTGTTTTAAGACAGCTTGAACAACAGGGAGCTTTTTCTCTAAACCATTCAATCTCTGCAAACATTTCACGAGATAAGTTAAGGACTATACAAATTTTAAATCGTAGTGGAGTACCTGTGCCACCGACTGCTTTTGTGTATTTAGATACAGGTGTTGGTGAAGCTATCAAGCGTTTAGGTGGAGCCCCAGTTGTTATCAAGTTAACAGACTCGGATTTTGAAGAAGGCGTAATGCTTGCGCAAACTAATACATCTGCAAGAGCAATTGTAGAAACCCTGCAAGTTGCTGGAAAACACGTTTTGGTGCAGAAGTTCTTAACCAGAGATACTCTGGATGATTATAGAGCTATAGTTTTAGGTGACACAGTTTTAGCTGCTGTTAAAAGAGCGGATATCGAAGAAGAGTCCAGTGCTATTCATAGTGCTGGTATTATTGAATCTGTTGATTTGCCAGAGGATTTCAAAAAGACTGCTATTAAAGCTGCAAGAGCAATCGGACTGAGGTTTGCAACAGTTGATTTGGTAAGTACCAATTCTGGTCCTGTTGTGCTTGAAATTAATCCAACTCCCGAAATCACAGCAATTGAGAAAATTACAGGTATTGATATTGCTGCTAGGGTAGTTGAGTTTATCGAAGAACAAAGACCATTTCCTGATCTAGATATCAGAGAGAGACTACACTTAGCCAAGGGGTATGGGGTAGTAGAAATATATGTAGCAGAAAACTCAATTCTTGCCGGAAAATCTTTTGAGGAAACTGAGTTCAAAAAGAATGGAATTCGTCCTTTAGGGGTAACACGCAAGAAACGGACTGTTCCAAATCCTAAGTACGACTTTAAAATCGCAGCCGGTGATGTAATAATTTGTTTTGGGAAGTTGTCTGTACTTAGAGATTATAAAACCGGGAAAGCAGACATTTAAAGCTATCAAATTGTAAGTTTTTTTAAAACTTCAGCTGGAATTTCTTGTATTTTGTTAGATTTATAATCAAAACAGCACATTCCTGTTTTAACTTTTGCTAAGTCTTTATTCTGAGTTAAATTGAAGAGTTGATAATATATTTCAAAGGCAACTTTACTTGTAAAAACAAGGCTTAATCTTATTTCAATTTCCTCACCTGCGTAGGCTTGTGATTGGTAAACAATAGCAGCATCAGTTTGAATTACTGAGGATCCAGCAAAGCTAATTTCTGATAGCTGGTGAAAGTTAAAAAATTGTCTTCTACTTTCTTGAGCTAATAAAAGAATTGCCTCATTACCAAGGTGGCCTCCATAGTTCATATCGCCAACTCTGAGCTTGATTACAGTTTTAAACTGGATTTTTTCTGGAAGTTCTATTTCAATTCTTGCCATTTTATAGCTGACTTTCAATTTCAGAAAATGTGGGCAAGATTTGATCTTTTGCAGAAAGTGAAGGTGTCTTTATTGGCCAGTCAATATTTATTTCTGGGTCGTTCCATATAAATCCAAGTTCGTCATTCGGAAAATAAAAATCAGTACATTTGTATTCAAATTGAGCTTGTTCACTTAAGACACAAAATCCATGTGCAAATCCAGGGGGAACCCATAGTTGCCTAAAGTTTTTTGCCGATAATGTAACTCCTACCCATTGTTTATAAGTAGGGGATTCCGGTCTAATATCAACAGCAACATCAAAAACTTCTCCTTCAACAACTCTTACTAACTTACCCTGAGGCCTATTTTTTTGGCTATGCATTCCTCTCAATATTCCTTTCTTTGAGAGTGAATGATTATCTTGCACAAAAGTACCAGTAATACCTCCTTCTGCATATTTCTCTGCTTGAAAACTTTCCAGAAAAAAACCTCTTTCATCTTGAAAAACTTTAGGCTCGACAATGATTACTTCCGGTATATTTGTTGGTATAAATTTCATTTTAACCATCCGATGTA
>JAGRAS010000273.1 GCA_020434465.1 Bdellovibrionales bacterium
ACTAGTAATTAATACAGTTTTAAATCTTTTTATCAACCGAATGGTTTTTGAAGACTTCAACAGTAAAATAGTCACGCATTAAATTTTCTAGTTTATGTCTTTTAATTAACTCTTTTACTTCATCATGTAGGGCAACTTCAGCTTCATCTGAATTATCTACAAATCGATCATCAACTTTAAAAATATGTACTCCTCTTGTAGAGCTCGTAGGCTCGCTTACATCTCCTTCTTCTAAGTGAAATACGGCATCAAAAATATATGAACTTAAATCATCCTCAGGAATTACCCCTAAAGAACCTCCCTTTTTTCCTTCGGGGCTGTCCGAATATTCTGAGGCAAGATTAGCGAAATCCCCACCGCCTTCTAGTTTTGCAGATAGCTCTTGAGCAATTTTATTTGCTTCTTCTTTTGAACGGTCATTAAATGAAATAAAAATCTGACTTAGTTTAATTTTAGCTCCAGACTTAGATAGTGACGGGTTTGCTTCTATAAAGCTTTCAATCTCATCGTCAGTTACACCAACTCCATTTTGTACCATTGAACCAGCAATTTTTGATTTTAAAATTTCTGCCTTTATTTGGTTTTTATAGGTTTCTAAATCTTTGCCTTCGCGTTTTAAAGCAGTCTCAAAAGTTTGCCTATCCATATCATTGCGGGAAGCAACTTCATTTACATATGATTCAACTTCATTATCTGAAACACCAACGCGTTTTTGTTCAGCTTCTGACTGTATCAATTTTTCCATAATAATTTGATCGAGCACAAAACGTGCTTCAGGATTTTCGGCTGCTTCGGTCAAGCTTAGCCTACGACTCGCCTTCATTCTTCCGGTAATCTCTTGAAGGGTGATGGGTTGTCCATCAACGCTGGCAACAACTGAGTCAATTAAAATTTCACGGTCGCTGGCCAGTGATGAATTAGAAGTAAAAATACAAAGAATTGATAAGAAAATAAGCTGTTTTTTCATAGGCCGATGATATTTATTTATGGAATGTAAAGCAAGAATTTATAGCTTCTGCTGTAAACTTTTATTGAAAAAATTCAATGCAATACTTAATACTTAAATCAAGTACTTAGTGAATCGAGTAAATCTTCAAGATGTTTATAAACCTCAAAGGGATCAAGGTTTTTTTCCGGTATTTTCAAAACTGTAAAGGAATTGTTTTTGCCAAGTTTATAGTTATCTGGAAAGTTTAAGGCATGTTGAATTGCCTTTTCTGAGTCAATTTTTTTGTTTGAGCTGAATTCTATTCTTAGCTTTCCTTTTGTATGTTCAATTTTAGAAATTCCATATTTTCTTAGGAGTGCTCTAATTCTCATAACTTCGACAAGATTTATTGTCTCTTTACTCATCGGCCCAAATCTATCGATTATTTCTTCAATTAATAAGTCTGTTTCTTCATTCGATCTAAGTGAGGCTAGTCTTTGGTAAAGTACTAATCTTTCTGGAACGTCAGGTATGTAACTGTCAGGAATAAAGGCGTCAATTCCAAGCTTAACTTCAGGATCGATAATATCTTCAGCTGAAAGATCTTCGCCTTTTAAATTTGCAGCGGCTTCTTTAAGTATTTTTGTATACATTTCGAAGCCGATAGATAAAACATTTCCGGATTGTTCTTTGCCAAGTAGATTTCCTGCCCCTCTAATTTCTAAATCTCTCATTGCCAAATTAAAACCTTGTCCTAAATCATCTAAAGCTTGTAGCGCTTTTAATCTTTCTTCTGCGTCTTTACCTAATTTTTTAGAAGGTGGAATCAAAAGATAAGCATAAGCTTGTTTAGAACTTCTGCCTACTCTGCCACGGATTTGATAAAGTTGTGCAAGACCAAAGGTATGAGCCTTGTCTACAATTAATGTATTTGCATTAGGGATATCTATTCCAGACTCTATTATTGTTGTAGAAACTAGAACGTCAATTTCTCCTTCAAGAAACTTCTTCATAATTTTTTCTAATTCAGACTCTTTCATTTGACCGTGCCCAAAAGCAAATTTTGCTTCGGGAACTAATTCGCTTAAGCCGGCCGTTACTAATTCAATACTCTGCACTCTGTTATGTAGAAAAAAACACTGACCACCTCTTTGAATTTCTCTAAGAATAGCATCACGAATAAGACCATCTTCTTTTATTGCAACATATGTTCTGACAGATCTTCTATCTTGAGGAGGTGTGTTGATTAAACTAACATCGCGCACATTTAATAAAGACATATGAAGTGTCCTCGGGATAGGTGTAGCAGTTAGGCTTAAAACATCGATGTCTTTTTTAACTTGTTTCAGTTTTTCTTTTTGTTTCACACCAAATCTATGCTCTTCGTCAATTACAAGGAGACCTAAATCTTTAAAGTGTATATCTTTTTGCAATAGCTTATGTGTGCCAATAATAATATCAACATCACCCTTACTCAATTTATCAATTGCAGATTTATTTGCTTCAGTTTTGTAAAATCTACTCACGGCAGCTATATTTACAGGGAACCCGAGAAATCTTTTTTCAAAACTAATTCTATGCTGTTCAGCTAGAATAGTAGTTGGTGAAAGAATAGCTACCTGCTTACCGTCTTGTACTGCTTTAAAAGCAGCTCGCATAGCAACTTCAGTTTTTCCAAAACCAACATCGCCACAAACAAGTCTATCCATTGGTTTTTGACTGGACATATCTTCTAGAACTTCTTTAATTGCAGTAAGCTGATCTTCTGTTTCTGAATATGCAAAACTATCAGCAAAGTCTTCATCATCTAAATTAAAATCTGTAAACTGAAAACCGCTTGAGTTATTTCTAATTGCATAGAGTTTAATTAGATCACCAGCCAGCGCAACGATCGCTTCTTTAACTTTACGTTTTTTAGTTTGCCACTTATTTGAGCTTAGTTTATCAATAATTGGCTTTTTGCCTTCAGTTGCTACGTATTTA
>JAGRAS010000274.1 GCA_020434465.1 Bdellovibrionales bacterium
TGAAGATACTTTAACTTCTTCTCAAGCACTTCTTGATAATGTTGAAAGCGCTTTTAACTTCTACAGAAAGCTTGTAGGCAAAAAGCGTAAAGGCATGAGAAGGCCGTTAAATGCTGCTACAAAAGCACACCAAGATTCAATTACTTTTGGTGAGCAAATTCCTGATGCTCAGGATCTCTGCTAAGCTAAGGAGCATTAACTAATAAAGAGCCCGGTTAGGATTTTTTCTAACCGGGCTTTTTTATTGGGAGTTTAATTAAGCGGATAATCTGCTAATTTATTACATGCATTTTGTGGATATCTTTGAGCTCTGCAACTTCTGAATTCATTTCCTGTATATTGCCAAACAATTTCTTTATCAGGTGTAACCTCAAACACTCTGCCACCAACATCTTCTGAAATTAATGTGTTCCCATTTGGAAGCCTTTGCATTGAGCCAGCAGCCTGGCTATAGAGATCACCACCAACATCATAAACCCAAACAACTTCATTGGTTGTTGGATTAATTTCTAAAACAACTGAAAAGCCACGGCTTCGTCCATTATCAAAAATTAAAACATTTCCAGCGCCAGGATAGCCTTTTGGAATCATATGCGGCTCATGTCCGCCACTTAACCCGCCTTTATAATCACCGCTATATTTCCAAATAATTTCTTTTGATTCTTTATCAATAATCATTGCTTGCCACATATTTCTAGGCATAAAAACTATGTTCCCAGGTTTGAATCTTTTATCTCCTTGATCATACCATTTGTTTTCCGGAATCGGCGCTATAGTGTTGGAGTGCGTCCAGTCAAAAACTTTTTTTCCTGAAGTAACTACTTTTGGAAGCTTTCTACAGGGTTTTGAACCACAAGAATTTAAATCTAAATGTTCATGCGCTGCCCATTCCCAAACAATTTCACCTGCTGGGGTAACTTCTAAAATAATATCAGTCCGTATTTCTGAGCCTTTTTTATCTGGATCTGTGATTGAAGTTTTTTCTTCTTCAGTTAATTCTCTTCGGTACATTAATAGGGTATTACCATTATCTAATCTATGTACGTCATGATGAGCAGGTCCAGGTGTTATATATTCCCAGACGACATTACCTTCCCAATCATACTCTCTTACATTATGCCGTAGTTGCCGCCACGGAGCTCGATCAAGCCCCCATTTACTTCCATGCACGACTAATAAATTGCAATTAGGTAACATTCTTGCTCGAGCAGCATCAAAATTCCACTGATGTAATGAAGTACCTGTCATATTAACAAGGTGCACTTTTGCTGTTCCTGATTCAGGATAAAGATTAAACCCAGCCCAAGATTTTTCTGCTTGATAGCCTTGATATTCTTTCTCAGAATTTTCTCCGGCAGTATCCTTAGCTATTCTTGGAACAGCAACTTCAATCTCTCCTTCTTCTTCATTATCATTTGAAACTGCTATCGGGGTAACTGTGCTTGAACTTTGCGGAAGCTGTTTGCTAAACTTATTTCCAAAAAAAATTGCTACGCAAGTTATAACTAAAATTCCTACGAGTTCGAGTAAAAGTCTGGTTGGTGATTTCTTTGCCATAAGTCCGCTTTCTAACACAGACTTAATTTGGCTTCAATGGACATAAAATAATACGTTATGAAGCTTAGCTATTTCCTTATAGCCTGATTTTTGAAGAATTTTTCTTGGAAAAAAGCGTCCGGCCTTATGTAAATCAATAATTAGGAGTTTTACTTGCTGTTTTCTGACTACTTCTTGTAAGGCTCTTAAGGTCATTACACGATAGCGTTTTGCTTGATCGTCATTTAACTGATTCTCTACCCTAATCCAAAACTGATTTTCCATTCCAGGGTAAATTTCAGCATGAGATTCAAACAAATATCCTGGCCACACTGACACTACCTTATCTCCTGGAGAAACATATTCATCAATTTTTTTTGAAATTTGATCGATATTTTTTATACGACTTGCTTCTAAGTTTGTTTCGTAAATTCCATGAACTCCTTCGCCAGTATTTGTGTAGCTATTAAAATCAATACTTCCTGTATAAGTTGTATATAGCAATAAAGCTATGCAACTTGACAGTTTGATGGTTGCTGGCCACTCTTTAATTAATTCATAAAAACAAATTATTAACAAAGGTAATGCTACAGAAAAATATTGTAACCAAGCAGGTGAAGGAACAAAGCTGATTATAAAAATTAGCAAACAAAAAAACCAGGCTAATGAAGGTAACTTTTTCTTAAGAACTGACTGTAGAAAACAAATTATCCAAGACCAAACGAGAATAGAAAATTGAAAACCTTCAAACTTTATATTTGAATTTATACCAAGCAAATAATACAAAACGTTGAGTTTCCCCTGAGCCAATTCTGCACTGGAATCTTCAGATCTCATTAAATGAAAGCCGATGTTATTAAAATAATAGACATCAAAATCTTTGAGTATCCAATAAATATGAGGCAAAAGTGTCAAGAATGCACCAAAAGCAAGCAGTAAAAATTGTTTCAATTTTGTTGAAAATTGTTCTTTTGATAAAAAAATCAAGAAACTAGGTATCAGGCCTATAACAACAAGATAAGATCTAATATTAAATAGTAATCCAATTATAAAACCTATAAAAACAATTTGCAGTGGTCTTGTGATTTTTTTTTCCATCAAAATATACAAGATCAAAATCAAAAAAGCAGAAGTTCCATATGGTTTTATCGTAACAAGCCAAGCAATATTCATACCTGAAAATGTAAAGACTAAAAATAAAATGCTGGCTATTATTTTACTGCTTTTTGACTTTAAAAATTTGAATAAAATTATTCCAATTAAAATACTAAAAATTGCAGATAAGGCGCGAGCAGACTCCCAAGTAAATCCAGCAAACTTACACCAAATACCATAGAGATAAGGAAATAATGGAGTTTGAGGATAGAAAAA
>JAGRAS010000275.1 GCA_020434465.1 Bdellovibrionales bacterium
CATTTGAAACTTTTCTTAGGGTAAGATTTAGAATTGATGGTGCATTAGAAGAAATTCAAAAAATTCCATACAAATTAACTCCTGCAATTGTTTCGAGAATAAAAATTCTTGCGGGTTTAGATATTTGTGAAAAAAGAATTCCACAGGATGGAGTGATAAATTTTAGAATGGAAGAAAGTGGTGCAGACCTGCGTGTAAGCACTCTGCCATCGGCTTTTGGAGAGAAGGTGGTGATGAGGGTTCTAGGAACCACTAACTTAAACAATGACCTTTCAAAGTTAGGCATACCCGATCATCAATTAAAGCCGCTGCGCAAGAACATTCATAGCCCAAACGGTTTAGTTTTAGTAACTGGACCAACAGGATCTGGAAAAACTACAACTCTTTATGCTGGTCTTAATGAACTGAATGATATTTCAAGAAGCGTTTTTACTGCTGAGGATCCTGTTGAAGGAAACCTACCAGGGGTAACACAGTGCCAAGTAAATAATGCAGTTGGTTTTACATTTTCATCAATTTTAAGATCTTTTTTAAGACAGGACCCTGATGTGATTTTAGTTGGTGAGATCAGAGACCAAGAAACTGCTGAGATTGCAATAAAAGCATCATTGACTGGTCACTTAGTGTTATCAACTTTACATACCAACTGTTCTTCTTCAACAATTCAAAGACTAATTGATATTGGAATTGCACCATATCTTATAACTTCATCAGTAAATTGTATTGTTGCTCAAAGACTAGTTAGAAGAATTTGTGACTCTTGCAAAGAAGAAACTCCAGTTTCATCTGAAATGTTTACTAGCCTTGGGCTAGAGGATGGAGCACTAGATACAAATGTCATTTACAGAGGCAAAGGCTGTGATTCATGTCACGGGACTGGTTTTAAAGGCAGGGCTCCTGTTTATGAACTTCTTGAGATGAATGATGAGCTAAGAAGATTGGTGCTAAAAGGAGGATCTAAAATAGAAGTAAAAAGACTTGCTCGTGCTTATGGAATGCAGACGCTTAGAGAGTCAGGCTTGGCATTAGTTAAAGAAGGCTTAACAACAATCGAGGAGGTTCTTGGAAGAACACAAGAAGACGAGGAAGGTCGTTTGCCATTAGAAATAGTAAAAGAACAGCTTGGTTTAGGGTTTGCAGGGGTAACTGAAGAATCAAATGAAAGTCCAAAGCCTACTGAAGTTAAAGAAACACAAATCATTATGGCTGATGAAACACAAACTGAAGAAGAAAAAGAAGATCAGTCAGGTGAAGAATCGATTTCGGCAAGGTGGAAGAAAGCTAAACTTAACAACGTCAACTCAAATTGAGGCTGATGTTATAAAAGGGAAAAGTAATGAAAGAAGAAAGTACTTTACTAGTAATAGATGACGATGAGGATACACGAATATTAATCGAAGCCGTCCTTAATTCTTTAGGGCATCAGGTTATTTTAGCAGAAAGCGGAGAGAAAGGAATTGAAGAGCTTGATTCTGAGGAAAAATCATCAAGATTTGATGCGATTTTTCTTGATCTAATGATGCCTGGAATTAGTGGTTTTGGAGTAATAGAAGCTCTAAAAGCAATGGATCATGCAAGGGATATTCCCGTTGTAATGTTAACTGCAAAAGATTCTGCTAACGATATGATTACAGGCTATAAATTTGGAGCTGATTATTACATCACAAAGCCATTTACCAGAGAGCAAATTACTTTTGGTTTAAATATTATCTTTGATGATGAAAAATCTGAATTAGATAAACTAAGCGAAAAATAAATTCTAAGAAAATTAAATGCAAACAGCTAATCTTGAAATAAAAAGATTTTTGAGGGACAAAAAAGCTGTCACTAAAACGCTTTGCAAGCCTGGAAAGATTACTGTTTTAATTGATGAATCTGGTGATGGAGCACTCCATCCATATACTAACGCACTTTCTGGAAAAAAAACTGATGATAGATTTCAATTCTATTTGAATGGAGAAATGCTTAGCAGCCAGGACATAACTTTAGTAGGTTTTGGGGATTCTCTTCCTGACAAGTTAAGCTTAAGTGAATTTTTGTTAGAGTCGGGATATAAAGAAGAAGAACTTGAACAAGTAATCAAAGAATTTGATTTTAATTCTTCCTTATATCTAAAATGCAATCAACTTAGCTCAACAGTATCTCGGCAGCTACTACTCTTAAAAGCGTTTAAAAGTGAAACTACTGTATTAGCGTTAAACGATCCTTTTTTACCCTTCAATGGAAGATGGAGAGCAGATTTTGCTGAAAAGCTTTTGGAACATGCAAGCTTAACTAACAAAATATTACTAATAATAAATCTCAGCTTTGTACCAAAGCCCTGGGAGAAAAATGAACAAATAGGCTTTATTGATGTAGGCAAGGCTGCAGAGAGGGCAAGAAAGAAAGCTGAGGCAAAAGCAGCTTTAGATTCTCAAGTTGCCGCTGCTGCTGCTTTAGTTCCAGATGCAGAAGTTAAGGATACTGAAAAAAAACAAGAAAAAGGAGTTATAGACTACGTTCTCCCTGAGCATTTAGCTTTTGCATATAGAGAAAAAGTTGACTGGCTTTTTGCGCCGCTAGCTAATATGTCAGAAGGAATGAGAACTTATAGTGGAGTTGGCATGCCAGTAGCAGTCGCTTTTTTTGTGGTTATCATGGCAGTAATGATGTTTCCAAATATAGGACATTACCAAGATAAGCTAAAAGAAATTGCAGGCAATTGGGATTACGAAGAATATAAGAAGATTCAAGAAGCAGAGAGCAAAAAACCTAAAGCAAAATTTACAAAAGAAATAAAAAATAATTCTTCGTCGCAAGAAATCTCAACTGAATCAAGTGATAGTAAGATAGCTGATGAAGGATTTGATTTTGAAGATAGCTCTTACAATTTTGAAAACAGTAACACTATCAAAAATAAAAAAGCT
>JAGRAS010000276.1 GCA_020434465.1 Bdellovibrionales bacterium
AAATCTACTGCTGCCTCAACTTTTGCATGTATGTTTCCTTCTGCAGTTGGCTTTTGATCATTAAATTGAGGATTGCTTGTTTTAGCTTCTACTGGCAATTCTTCAGTGACTTTGTCTTTTTTAACTGATTTTTCGTTAGTTACTAAATCTTTTTCAGCATCTACTTTTGGTTTCTGTTGCTGTTTATCATTATCTTGATTTAAGTTTTTAGCAGCTTTTACATCACTTAATTCTTCAGTCTCTATTTCGTCTGTTGAAACTTCTTTTTTTGGCTCTTGTTCAAGAGACTTATTAACCTCTTGTGAAGCAGCTTTTGAAATATCTTGTGTATTAATTTCAATTTCTGTAGCTTCTTCAGTTTTAGTAGAGTCTTCTGCTATTAAAATTTCATTTTCAATTTCTAAATCTAATATTTCTTCCTCAGTTATTTGCTCTTCTTGAATTTCGGTCTCTACTTCATCTTTTGCAATAACTTCTTTTTCAATTACTTCTACTTCTTTATTGTCTACGTGATTTTCGTTTTTAGCTTCAATTTGATCTTCACTAGTTTTTGCTTCTTGCTTTTGATCTTTAGTTAAAACCTTAGCTTCAGGTTTTAGTTTGGCTTTATCTTTGTTAATCTCAACTTCGGCTTTAACTAGCTTTTTATTATCTGTTTCAACTTTTAACTTTTCTAGCTTCATTACTGCTTGTTGAGAAACGACATCAGGAGTTTTTACCGCATCCAAGCTAAATTCTGGCTTTTTAGCGTCTACCTTAGCGGAAATTTTGTCCATCAACCGGGAAAATTCGTCTAATAAGGCTTGGCTTACCTTTTCTGGAGCCGCACCCCTCTCTTGATCAGCCAAATAGGCCTTAAGAGATTGATTCCCTTGTGCTTTTAGGTCCTGGTCGATTAGTCGTATCTTCATAAGTCTAGTAAAAATTTCTTCCCCTAATTGGGACTAGGCTTAATAAAAGCAAGAGCTAGGCCATAAGCCATATTCAAATAACTATAGTAATATTAATTAGTTAGTGAAAATGGCTGTAAGAAAAGGCGGTAAAATTAACCCAGGTAGTAATTTAAAACCTGAGTTGTTTAAAGGTCTGCCATAAATATGGCTTAGAATTTTAGTGAGGAGGCCTAGCATTTGGATTAAAGAATTTATTTATTCTAAATATATCTTGTCTTGCTTGATTAAAAGCAGCGCGCCAGTTCCATAGTTCAGCTCCTGGTTGTTGTATATTTCTTCTGATTGTTTCTAAAAATGCATTTCTATTATCTCTTGAAGTTGAAACAGCTCCTCCTATTCCTCTTTGAACAAAGTTTGAAAAAGAGTCATTTCCTCTACGAGTGTTTTGCGAGCTTCTACTAGAGCCAGTTGTATTTCCACGATACTTTTCAAGCTCATTCCTGGTTGCAATATAATAATTTGCTTGGCTGCCATTAAAATCTCTGCCTACTTGATTTAAAACAGAATTGCCTAAACCATTTGGCAAGGCATGCATAAGTCTTAAAAAGTTTATATCGCGATGACTTTCTGTCATCCAAGAGTTATTTGGATCGAGTAAGATATTAATATTTTCTTGTGCAGTTCTAACCCACACACTTTGTGGAGCGCCTTGTGAAATTTGAGTTAAAAGCTTACTTATCTTTGAGTCCCAATATCTTTCAAAATCTTGTGTTCTTTGCTCATATTGCTCCTCAGTTAGAGCTTGGCTATTTGTGCTCGCTGAAAATTCAGCAGATCTGGCTCCGGGCCCAAAACTTGTCCAACTAGAAACCCCTACAGAATTGTTATTTCTAGAATGCTGAGATTGAGTAGAGATTTTTGCTTCTAAGGCTTTAATAATCTCAGCTTGTCTATCGACTGTATCAGCAAGAATTTTATTTTGATTTTCAACTTCTGTTAATCTTGTTATTACATCACTTACTCTCGATCCTTGAGTTATAGATCTAACTCCATTATCAACTTGCCTGCTTCTAAATGTTTTAAAAATATTTAGCGCAGTTGCTTTATCAGGTTTCACCGAAGATCCAGAGCTAGGATCTATACTTTGATCTTTTCTAATTCTATCTCGGTCTACTTGAGGTAAACTGCCAGCACTAGGATCAGCAGCTTTTGGCTGATTTACTTCCTTAGATTTAGCTACTAAAGCTTCTAGATCTAGCGGCATTTATCTCTCCTTAATTGGCTAATGTTAAAATCTATTTGTTTTTACAATAGATTTACTTATTAACTTATCTGCAATTAAGTGTGAGATGTTTCAGTATAATTTAATGAATGTAATCAGGAGCTTAACTGTATTTTACCCAGCTAAACTCCAAAAATTTACTTAGCTGACTCGCTTAACATTTTAGTAAGGATTAATGCTCTTTCTGGGCTCATCATAGCTAGTATTTGCCCAATCCTTTTCTCAGGCATTCTTTGAATCAGTGAAAGAGCAATTGTAACATCTAATTGTTCCATTAATTCCGCTGCCTCATTTGGATTCATCGAGCCATAAACATTTGCAAGCTGTTCAAGCTTACCGCTTTTTTTCCGCTGATCTTTTTCACGCTCAATATTTAAACGCTCTGTCAGTTCGCGAAGCTCAGTTAACTTCGCAGCATAAGCTCTATCTCTATCTTCCAATTCCTTTTCTTTATCATCTAGTCTTTCAGATCTTTCTTTAAGCTCGACTCTTCTTGAATCAAGAGATTTTAAAATATCTAACTCTTGCTTAGAGAATCCTTGATTAGTTGGTATTTTAAATTCAAATCCTGGCTTAAGAGAAGCTTTTGCTTCTGGTACGGATATTATTCCAGTATATTCAATAATACTTGTGCCAATTTTTGCACATGCAATAACTAATACTAATAATACAGCAGCAGTTCTTCCAAAACTTCCTGGCTGTTTTGGGTATTTAATTGATTTAGAATT
>JAGRAS010000277.1 GCA_020434465.1 Bdellovibrionales bacterium
CGAAATTACAAGAGCTTTCATTTCTTCACATTCTATCTCAGATTTTCCAGGGCTTATTTTGGCAATTTCAGGAGTAATTTTTATAAAGCCATTAGATAACGTTAAAGGTAAATTTGTGTCTTCTTGTTTATTAGGAGCTTGTTCGAAAACAGTTTGAACTATGTTTAAGTTATATTTCTTTGCAAACTCATAGTCTCTTTCATCGTGAGCTGGAACAGCCATTATCGCGCCCGTGCCATAACCCATTAATACATAGTCAGCAACATAAATAGGAATGTCTTGATAGTCATCAGCAAGTGGATGTTTTGCATGCAGGCCATTTATTAATATGCCTGTTTTTTCTTTTGAAATCTGACGGTCAAGTTCCGATACTTTGCCTGCTGTCTCTCTGTATGCAAGAATTTCCTCGATATTTAATATCTCATTTTTATGCTCATCTATTAATGGATGCTCTGGAGCAATTACCATAAACGTTGCGCCATAAATAGTATCTGGCCTTGTTGTGAAAACGTTTAAATCTGCGCTCTTACCGCTAGCTGTCTTTACTGGAAAAGTAATGTTTGCACCAACACTTTTTCCAATCCAATTTCTTTGAGCAGCTTTTGCATATTCGGGGAAATCGATTGTTTCTAAGCCGTCTAATAACTTATCTGCATATGATGTGATTTTGAGCACCCATTGTTTTAATAGTCTCTTTTCTACAGGATGTTCACCTCTTTCTGAGATTTTATTTCCTTTTTCATCTTCAAGTACTTCTTCATTGGCCAATACTGTCTTTAAAGCTTCACACCACCAAACAGGCTCTTCTCTGATTTCTGCTAAACCTGCTTCGTAAAACTTAAGAAATATCCATTGCGTCCATTTGTAATAACTAGGGTCTGTTGTATTGATAACTCGATTCCAATCTATGCCGAAACCAGCTTCAGTAATTGATTGGGTGAAATTCTCAATTGCTTTTTTTGTGGTTTCTGCAGGATGCACTCCAGTTTGAACAGCGTAGTTTTCAGCGGGTAAACCAAAAGCATCCCAGCCGAAGGGGAACATAACATTATAGCCAGACATTCTTAGTTTTCTTGAATAGATATCAGGAAGTGTGTAGCGTAAAAAATGGCCCATATGAAGGCCGCTTCCACTTGGATATGGGAACTCCACTAGAATGTACTGTTTGGGTTTAGTAGAAAAATCTTCTGCTTCGCAAACATTTTCGGTTACCCAAAGTTTGCCCCATTTTGATTGTATTTCTGAGTGCTTATAATCTTCCATTAGAGTTAAAAAATAGAGTTTCGTTAAGATTAAAGTCTAACTGAAAGAGAGATAGATTGAAAGCTGATAAGTTTCAGATATTATCAATTAATTTAATCTGTTTTCCGCTAATTTCAATCGTGCCTTCTAATTCCATGTTTTTTAGAGCACGACTGACAACTTCTCTTGAGGTTCCAACCATAGCAGCAAGTTCCTGGTGAGTAGGTCTTGAATTTATTATTCGATAATTAGAATCAGTTTCTTCCGACATATCTGATAAAACTTTTATTAATCTATGATAAACATCTAACAGCGCTAATTCCCCAGACTTTTGTGTTGAATAGCTAAGGCGTCTTGCAAGAGCTCTTAGTAAGGCTAGTGAGGCACCAGAATATTTTTTTGCATGTGAAAAGAAATCTTTCTTATTGAGCACAAAAACAATTGTATCTTCCAATGCAACAACATCTGCAGTTCTTTGATCACCTGTAATCATAGCAAGTTCACCAAGCATTTCTCCTATCCCTAATCTTGCAATAAGAAATTCCTTTCCTTCCTCATTTATTAAGCTAACCTTAACAGCTCCAGAAGCAATGAACATCATTTCTTCTCCAGACTCTCCATATTTCATTAGAGGTGAGCCTTTAAGGTAAGTTCTGCTATTAAAAAGCATCTCGAGGGCAAGTAATTCCTCTGGCTCAACTTCATTAAACATTGGTATCAGATCTAATTTACTCATTACTATAAGACTATCTCACCTGATAAGGTTTGATTCCCTTTAATTTGTTTTTCATCATTTGAATTATTAACTATCTTTACAACTCCCTCTAATATTAAGTCTTTTGGGAAAACCACGTTTCCTACAACTTCAAGCTGCACACAATTTTCAATATTAGGAACTTCGATTGGAAATCTACGCTGAAAATCTTCAATGTTTTGGTAATAGTTTGGATCAAGTATTACATTTACCGGTGGGCGAGTGCTCTTTCTTACAATTGAGTATTCTGAATTAAGTTCAAAATTACTTGACCATAATTCTAAGAGGTCATTAGTGGTTTTTACTGGTGCAAATCTAGATCTTGGAACGTGTATTGCCATGGCATTATCAAATGCTGAAATTGCAGCTCCCATTGCTGTTTCAAGCTGAAAGATTGTTTCACTAGATGGGATCGAAGGATCCACCGTTTTTGAGTTAACTATTAATGGTAGATCTAGGAAGCCTCCATTTTTATCTAGAGATGTTTTTAAATCTTCTAAATTTATCCAAATAGAGTTGGTATTAAAATAGGAGTATTTGTCTGTGTCTTCAAAGTATTGAAGCTCATTTTCTGGGCACTGAGCTCTTTCTCTTAGTAAAATCTTTCCGTCTTTTGATTTTGCTAAGTGACCTCCCTTTTTGTCAGACATATTTCTTTTAGCAACTTCCATTAAAAAAGAAATTTTTTTGTTTGCAATAAAACCTGCAATTCTTGGATCAAACTCTGCACCTAGGTTGTCTATGTTTGAAATAAAAGCATACTTATAGCCTTTTGAAAGTAGCGTGCTAAGTAAACCAGAGGCATTTAAGCAAGTGTATACATCCCCATGCCCGGGTGGGCACCACTCGAGTTCTTGGTTCTCTGGAAAATCTATGGGATGCAAGTTTGACTGTTTTATTTT
>JAGRAS010000278.1 GCA_020434465.1 Bdellovibrionales bacterium
GAGGGAGCAAGGCACGGGCCAAGTTTGATGCCAGGTGGATCTAAAGAGGCTTGGAAAATTGCAAAACCTTTACTTGAAAAAATTGCAGCTAAACATGATGTGCCTTGTGTTGAATATATTGGTAAAGGCGGCTCTGGCCATTTTGTAAAAATGGTTCATAACGGTATTGAATATGCAGTTATGCAGTTATTAGCTGAAGCTTATGATTTGGCTCGTTCTTTTTCTCTGGTTAATGAGTTTGTTGATCAGGCTAAACTATGGAATCAGGGTAGATTAGAAGCTTTTCTTGTTGAAGTTACTGAAAAAGTAATCGCGAAGAGAGATAAGGCTACGGATAAGCCATTGATAGATTTTATTTTAGACTCTGCAGGTCAAAAAGGCACGGGTACTTGGACTGCAAGTGTTGCATTAGAACTTGGAGTGGCAACTCCTACTATTAGTGCTGCTGTGAATGCTCGAATTTTAAGTTCTCGAAAAACTGAAAGGGTTAATCTTGCAAGAAATTGTAAGATAAAAAATTCCTTGGAGCCTTCAGAAAGTTTTTTCGAAGATCTTGAGGCCTCCTTGTATTTGAGTTTTCTCCTCTCATTTGATCAAGGAATGACTTTGTTAAAAGCTGCTTCAGAAGAATTTAATTGGGAACTAGATAGAGCTAGTGTAGCAAGTGTTTGGCGTGAGGGGTGTATATTAAGATCCAAAATTTTATCCGATTTAATGAGGATCTACAAACACGATTTAGCTATCAGTTGTATTTTATTTGATGAAAAAATACTATCTGAGGCATTGCTTGCAATGCCAATGTTAAAGAATGTTTTAAAATATTCTATTGATCAAAGTATTCCTTGCCTTGCTTTTGGAGCATGTCATTCGTATATCGAAAGTTTGTTAACTGAAAATTTGCCGCAAAACTTAACGCAAGCGCAAAGAGACTTTTTCGGCTCGCATACATATCAGAGAAAGGATAAAGAAGGCGTGTTTCATACTAATTGGAATGAGAAAGATTAGTCATTGTTAGCTGCTATTAGTATTCTTAGGTTTGTCTCATATATTCAATAATTTCAAGATATTAAGAGCTAAGTCCTTGAGGCCACGTTGCTTTGTAAAATTATTAGTGCTAGTCTTAGCGCGTCCTTAAGCTGCTGATCCAGCAGTTTTAAGCATTAACTACTCTTGTTAAATGCTTTTTACCTGTGCAACAGGTCTAGGTTTTCTTCTCTCACGTCAATGAAGTGGAGAGCTTACCGGTCTATTAGCTAATACCTATTAGAATTCGGATAACCTAGCTTTTGTATGAGAGTGAGCTTTTGGATCGGAGTGATTGTTTGTGGTCTGAATGTTTTTATTTAAATATTCATTGAACACGGGTTTGCAAAGAACTAAAGAGGTGTGATTTGGCTACTGCTGAAGAATTTTGGAATTTAATTGAACCGGTTGTCAAGGATCAGGGATTAGAACTGTTTGATCTTGATGTGCCTGGTATAAATGCAAGAGTTCTTCGAGTTTACATTTGGCACGGATATCAAAGTAAAGAAGCTGTTACTGTTGGTAATTGTGCGAATGTTAGTAAAGCTTTAAGTCGGATGACTGAATTTGAGAGCTTAATGCCAGAGAGCAGCACCTTAGAAGTTGCTAGTCCTGGAATTAACCGGCGCTTACGCAGACCAGAACATTTTGAAGGGGCACTTGGTGAGAGGCTAAAACTTACAGTTACTGGTTTAGATCCTAGCAACCCAACAAAGAAGGATACTGTTACAGGCTTGTTGAAAAGTATCGATAATGAGGTCATCAGTTTTGAAATTGATAATCAGCTAGAAATAGTTGATTTCCCACTTAACGATATTCACAAAGCTCGAATAGATTTTGATTTCATTAAGGAAAAGTAAAATGCATATCGATTTAAACGCGCTTTTGACGCAGATAGGAAAGGATAAAGGAATTGATAAGTCAGTTTTAATAGAAGCAGTTGAGTCAGCTGTGCTTTCGGCAGCTAGAAAACAATATGGGCATAATTTGAACCTTGAGACTCAATTTGATGAGGAAAGAAGCTTTATTGAAGTTCTTCAGTTTAAGACAGTTGTTGATGCTGTAGAGGATGATGCAACCCAGATTTCAGTTAATGATGCTCGGAAAGAGTATGACTCAGAAGCGATTGTTGGTGATGAGTTTGGAAAAAAGCTTGATACATCTAAACTTGGTAGAATTGCTGCACAAACTGCAAAGCAAGTTATTATTCAAAAGATGAGAGATGCTGAGAGGATTGCGATTTTTGATGAATATAAAGGAAGTAAGGGTGAGTTAATAAATGGAATCGTACAAAGATATGATAGAGGTACGGTCATAGTTAACTTGGGGCGTACAGAAGCTGCGTTACCTAGAAAAGAGCAGATTTCACGTGAGAGGTACCGTCAGGGTGATAGAATTAGAGCTATGATTCTTGATATTGATAGTTCTGCTAGGGGGCCGCAAATTATTTTAACACGAAGCCACCCAGAATTTTTAACAAAGCTATTTGAGGTTGAAGTTCCTGAAATTCGCGAAGGTATAGTTAATATAAAAGCAGTTGCTAGGGAGCCAGGTATCAGAGCTAAGGTAGCTGTCCATTCAACTGACAGCAGTGTTGATCCTGTTGGTGCCTGTGTGGGTATAAATGGATCTCGTGTTAGAGCTGTAGTTGAAGAGTTACGAGGTGAAAAAATTGATATAATTACTTGGACTCCGGATGAACCTTCGTTTGTTGCTAAGTCTCTTTCTCCTGCTGAGGTAGTAAGAGTGCTTGTAGATGAAGAAGATCGCTCAATGGAAGTTACGGTTCCAGACGATCAATTATCTTTAGCCATTGGTAGACGAGGTCAAAACGTTAAACTAG
>JAGRAS010000279.1 GCA_020434465.1 Bdellovibrionales bacterium
TGGCTGCAAAATCATAACTTTCAAGGTGATGGGGCCGAGCAAATCAGTTTTATTATTAAAGATAAAATGCAAAATTCTGATAGCTTATTAGTCTGGCATTCTAGATTTGAGCCTTACGTTTACCTAAAAACTTTAGCATCTACAAAATTTGCAAGCTCAATATTCTTTAAGCCAGACGGATCAATTCAAGCAAAAAACACAGATAAGCACCTATTACAAACTTATGAAAAAGAATTTGTTAAAGAAACTAATAAATCAAGTCCAGATTGGATACTACTTTTTAAGCGTGAGGGTCTTGGCAGCAATACATTTACAGATAATTATATTAGGGAATTACTTGATAGAAAATATTTATTTGTTAAAAGACTTAAAGGAATTGACCTTCTTGGCAAGAAGACTAGTTGGGAACTGTACTCCCTAAAGAATTAATTTCCACTTCTTCAGAGTCTCCGTATTCGGCAATTAAACTTTTTGCAAGCTTATCTGCTTCATCAAGAAATGGAGAAGGCCAATACAAAGAAACTGGACTATAAGTAATCTGCTCTAACTGATCTTTAAATTGTAAAATCTCTTCCTCAGAAATCTCTTCTTCATCATCTTCAGAGCTTGATGTTTTCTCTTCCCTTGCCTCAATAAACTTATTAAGCAAAGTAAGTTCAAACTTTTGCGTTCCATCGGTAATACCTAGATCTTTTGCAAGGCTGGCAAATTTTGTTGCTTCATCAAAGTCTCCAAGCGAAAAATTCAAAACTGCTAGTTCACCAAGTAAACCAGGGTCTTTCATTAAACTCTGTTTCTGCATCCAGTCAACAACCTGATCTCTAGATACTTGGTAAAAACCCAAAGCATTTTTCATCTTTAGACTTCTAACAAATTCTTCATTGTCTGGTTTTAAAATAAAAGCTTCTTCAGAAGCACAATTACTTTGCTCTTCATAACCAACTCTAAAACTCAACGTCGATAAACTTCTTGAAATAGTAGCGGCTCTCAAAAAATCCATTTTATCAACTGACATCAGCCAAGCTTCTCGGTACCAGTTTTCTGATTCTTCATACTTACCTTCGATATAATAAATTCTAGCTAAGCTTTGCTTATACTCAACTATCTCAGGGTTATTCTTAATCAATTCAGACAAGATACTAACTGCTTCATCCAACTGCTCATTAGTTTGCAAAACAACAGCTAAACTTGCTTTAACATTATCTGCATCTGGAAACAGGTATAAGGCCTTTCTTAAGCTAGCCTCAGCTTCAAAAAATCTGCTTTTTTTAAAATAAAACAAGCCTTCATTAACTAAAGAAGCTCCTTGAATTTCAACCTCAGGAATAAAATTTTGATCAACCCGTTCAGGCGTTGGTAAAGCACATGACGCTAAAAATAAAGAGCTTAATAAATAAAACTTTGAGAACATCTGGTTTAATCTTAATTACAACTTCAATTTTTTAAAGATAAATTCCGGAATATGTTTGATTATGCACATAATTCCCATCCAAAACCAAGGAACGTAAAGTACATTTTTTTTGTTTTTTATTCCATTATAAATACTATTACCGACATCAGCAGGATCTGCCCATAAAAATCCCTTCTTAAAATCCTGAGTCATTGGTGTATCAACAAAACCAGGCTTAACAGTTAAAACATGTGCGCCACTTGCGGCCAGCCTATTTCTCAAGCCCTGACAAAAAATACTCAAAGCTCCCTTAGCAGTTCCATAAACATAATTCGACTGTCTTCCACGATCACCAGCTACAGAAGAAATTACAACAATCGTCCCGGACTGTTTTTTTTCTAAAACATTTCCAATAATAGTTAAAATAGAAATGGCACTAAGTAAATTTGTGTTTAACTGATTATAGGTTTCTTGATACGATTCTTGGGCTGTTTTTTGATCGCCTAATGTTCCATAAGCTAATATCACACAATCAATTTCTCCCAAGAAATCTTGAGCTGCCGCGATTAAGCTTTCATGCTTTTCTGTCTGATTTAAATCGATAGCATCAACACCTATTTTACCTGCCCCGCGTGCTAACAAGTTTTGCTTGATCGAATTTAGCTTTTCACTATTTCTAGCAACTAAATAAAAATTTGCAGCATCACTTGCAAAGTTATTGCACACGGCTTCAGCTATGGCTGAACTTGCTCCAAAAACTAAAACATTACTCATTTAGCTACTCCCATTACCCTTCGCCAAAAGCTTGAAGAAAAATTTGGATCAATAAATTTTGAAAACTCATTCCACATTGGATAACAACGTTTAAACATCTGTTCAGTCAATAAAGCATCCTTAGCTGGATAAATTGAACCACCAGCATCAATAACTTTATTATACAAAGATTGCATTAATTTTTTAGTAGCATCACCTGAATTTGGAAAATCCATAGTCAAAGTTGTTCCTTTTCGCGGAAAAGACATCATCCCGGGAGATTTTAGATTACCAAACTGCTTAATAACTGCAAGAAACGAGGCCTTACCTGCATCAGCAGCATTTAAAATTAAATCTTCAAGAACATCTTTAGCGCCATCGGGTGGAAGTACACACTGAAATTGAAAGAATCCTCTTTTACCATAAATTCTATTCCAATTTAAAACACCATCTAAAGGAAAGAAAAAAGGATTATAATGAACTTTTTTGACAACTTTTTTTGAAAGCTGCTTATGATACCAAAATTGATTAAAAGCTAACATTGACAGCTTATTTAATGCAAAGTTTGGAAAGTTAAAGGGAACAGAAAGTTTGATTTTTTTGTTATTATAATCTTCCTGATTTGATTGGCTATGATTACCTCGATAAAAAATCCCACGAGCAAAATTGCTCCCCTTTGATACACAATCAATCCAAGCTGCTGTATACTCAAACTTAC
>JAGRAS010000027.1 GCA_020434465.1 Bdellovibrionales bacterium
TTATTAGAAAATCTATCCCTGGCGAAATCATAGTAAACATCTAGCATCCTCCGATGCTTGATTTTATCCTGTTGTAGGCATAACTTCAACTAAAAGCTAAAATAGATAGAAATTAAACAAAAGAATGTCTATTTTCTCTGACCTTTATTCGGGCCCTTACAGTAAAATAATTTACAAACTGTTTTGGAGTTTAATCGTTTTGGCGATTTTGTTTGAGTAACTGTTTCAGCTTTCAAACCCCAAACCGAGTCGTCAGTATCAATAATAAAACCATCAGTTGGAGCTGTAGCGGTGCTAACTGATTCATCAACTGGGTTATAAATAGTAATTACTCCATCAGCGACTACTCCTACCTGTTGGGTAGAACTACTATCATCAAGCCAATCAGCAGTAATAACTTTGCCAATTGCATTAATCTCAGCTTCTTGAGTTGTTCCATCAGGAGCAACAATAGAAATACTAGTTATACCAGTACTCTCAGAAGCTCTCCAAAGCACAACAGAGTCGGCAGCATCTGCAGTAACAAGCCTTAGAGGGCAATTAAAAACTTTGCCGAGTCTTAAATTTAAAGTCTTCGTTAGCTGCCTTGCATCTTTACATTTTAAGTTCATTATCTTTGGATTTTTTCCTCGCTTATCCATGACACAGATATCGTGGTCGGCATCACCGTCAACATCTAAAGCTGAAATACAAGAAAATCTAGATCCAAAAAGACCAGTAAAAGTTGGAGCTGTTCCTTGAAACGGTTCATCAACTCCAGCATCATTACCCTCATCTTGGCTTTCTCTAACATTTAAGGCGCCATTAACTCTAACTCGCTTACGATAACAACTGGATTTGGCTTTGCTACACTGAGCTGGCATCTTAGCTAAATCACTATCCCCATCACCATCAAAGTCATGCCCAGGCATATAACTAGGATTTAATCTACCAAAGTTTAGCTGTGCCTCAGTATCATCACTTAATTTTACTGTCCAAAAATATTGCTCATCTATATGACAAGCTTCCGTTCCTACTGCACCATCATAATTACCTGCACAAGGAAAAGATCCTTCTTGTCCAAAGCCCGTTAGTGTTCCTGTCATACTGTCGCTTGAATTGATCCATATCCAATTCCATGAACCGTCATCCTGTTGATCAATACTGGTAACATCGTCTATTCCATCCCCATCAAAGTCATTAGCAAAAGATACTAAGGGGAGTAGAAAAATGACTAAGGCAAAAATTGTTTTTTTCATTCTTATCACCAAAAAAATTAAGAATTATAGCTCTTTGTAAAATGACGACAGAAACTGTGCAATTCTTTAATTTTAACTTGAAATAGCTGTCAGCACAACTAGATAATACTATATAAGAGATAATCTAGTAAGCTTAATTCAGTTTATGAAACGTAGCTAGAAATGCAAGGTACTGAAAGATTTGAAAGAAAAATAAGATTCATGCTGTAAGTGCGGCAGATTAATTTAAGCCTAATCGAGGTCAAACAATTCTAGTGTTTCAGAACACTAAACAATACGCCTATTTCTAGGCCTTACATCCATCAAAACAGCAATCCATCTAAAGTCATCACTGTGCTCAAGAAATATTTTAACAACCATAGTCAGAGGAACAGACAGGAGCATTCCTGCTGGCCCCCAAACCCATCCCCAAAATAAAAGGGACAGAAAAACTACTAAAGGAGATAAGCCTAAACGCCTACCCATTAAAATTGGCTCAAAGAAATTACTCACCCCGATATTGATAACAATATAACCGGCGGTTAAAACAGCGCTAATCGCAAATCCCCCTGTAATTAGAGTAATTATGCATGCTGGAATTGCAGCAATAATTGATCCAACAAAAGGAATGTAATTAAGAATAAAGCCAATTAAGCCCCATAAGATTGCAAACTCCACACCCATAGAGGATGTCCATATCCAAATTAAAAAACCAGTCACCATGCTAGTGAAAGTTTTAATGGCCAAGTATTTTTGAATATCGACTGCTACCCTAGCAAAGCTTTCTAAATCTACTGTTTCTTCTAATGCAGATCGAGATTTCAATCTAAAAACGGCAGCCTCAAGTAACATTAATGACATTATTACCAATACAAGCACTGTACTTGAAAAAGCTCCAATAACCCCCCTAAGAGCGCCAGTGGCAATATTTAAGATAGACTCTGGGTTAACAGCTTCAAAAGCTATTTTCTGTGATACGGGAACTCCATGTGTCTTAAGCCAAGTAACAGAGGAACTTACAAATTCAACAAACATGGACTTATAAACCGGAAGCATTTGAGTGAATTCTTCAGCAGAAATTGCTAAAAGCGTTACTACTCCAATAAAAAGAATTATCATAAACGCAGCTACAATAATCACAGCTACACTATTAGGGACTTTTATTTTTTTAAGCCACATAAGTGGCCATGAACCAATCATTGCCAAAAGCAATGCAAAAAGAAACGGAATCAAAATTGATTGTGCAGCTTTTAAACCGGCAATTAAGACAACTGTTGCTGCTACCGCATATAGAATTCTAAGCCCAGGCAATCTTTTACTGGCATCAATTTCAATGCTTTCATTTTCAATTTTCATAAATAATTTTTTTGAATCTTTAGCGGAAAAATAACATTTTTTTTATCTTTGGAATATAGTAATCTAATTAAAATCTCTAACTATTTTAGCCTTTAGTGACTATATTTGTTGTCTCTGTTTCAGGATCCCAAACAATTATAGCTTTACCATTTTCCAATTGTTTTAAGACCCTTGTTCTTTTCTGCTCTAAAGAATACTCCTCCAATCCGTAATCAGTACCTTCTTGCAATATAAACTCATCCAAAATGACACTTAGAACTTCCTGCGAAAGTCTGGTGTAAGGAATTTCGACTTTAATTTTTTGATCTTCTGCTGTCATTAGTTTCCTAAAATTGAACTATCTCACCTGTACCAACAAAAGCTACAATCGCATTAATATTTTCAACAGATAATCCAAATTGCTTCTCTACAGCAAGTTTATAAGCTTGTAACTGAGATTTAAAATTATCAGTTAGATTATGCTCTTCTTGATTATCATTCATTTTACTTGTTTTAAAATCAATAACTTCGGCTGCGACTGGCTTTCCTTTATTATAACCAACAACTAATCTGTCCATAATGCCTGTAATGATTCTACACTCTACTCTGTATGCATAGGCACGTTCAGTATAAACCTTAATTTCATCAACTTCCCAAGAATCATAGCGTGCTTTTCTTAATAATTGATCTATATTAGGTTTGCTGATTGAGTTTTTAAAATAAGTAATCAAAGCTGATTCTGATATTGCTCTTAGGCTTCTCAGATTTATTTTTTCTAAGATAGAAGGATCAAAATCATCTAGCCATTTAATTTCTTCAAACAAGGCATGCACGGCTGTCCCGAATTCCAAAGCAGATACTTGAATTTGCAATATATCATCAAGAGAAGCTTCATCTTTTGAAGGGTTTTTGCGTGGTAACATTCTATTTCTATTTAAACCAGCGGATTTCAAATATGGCGTAGGTTCATTTTTTGGATCAATTTCAATTATTTCTTTTGCTTGAACTGAGTTAGTCCAATTAGGATCACCAAGTGTGTAAGCAATTCCTTTTTGCTTATTTTTCTCAATTGATAATGCACTAGTAATAAAATTTGTGAAACTAGCTCCAGTACTTTTATTTGACTCAGATCTAGGTGCATACATGTATAATGCAAACCTTGCTCTTGTTAAAGCAACATATAGTGTACATAAAGAATCTAGTAAATTATTTGTAAAGTAATTGTTGTACATTTTACTTAAATGTTTATTCAAACGTGATGTCTTTAAGTTTACTGAGCAACTTATTTTTGTAATGTTTTCTGCACTAGAATCATAATCAACAAGAAATTTACTAGTAAAGTTTTTTTGCACTAAACTAGTATCTAACTCTGGTAAAATAACAATATCAAACTCTAAGCCTTTAGACTTGTGAATTGTCATCACTCTCACTTGAGAGCTTGTGTACTCTTCTACTTTTTTTTCAGAGATAAACTTTACAAAGTCATCAAGCTTACCTCGAAATTGTGATTCATACTCATAAGCTAGCTCTATTAAACTGTTTAACCTAAACTTATCAAGTGATGATAAATTATCTAATTGCTTAACTTTTGTTTGCAGGAAATCACCAAGCGACGTCTTATTAATTTCACGCTTTAACTTAAGTGATAAAACATGAGCAGCGGATATATCTTTATGTGTTTCAAAGCCAAGTATCTTGCCTAATGGGGAGCTAGCTACATGAAACCTTGCGATCCCATCACCCGGATGATCGATTAATGTTAATAGAGAAAGAAATGCATTTACAGCTAATGAATCTGTTAGTTTTATACCGCCTTCTTCACTTGCAAAAACACCTTTTTTAGCTAAAGCGTAAATTATTGAGCCGATTAAACTATTTTTTCTTGTAAGTATTCCAATTGAAAGATCTGGTCTTGAATTATGCAACTCACTAATCCTAGAACTAAGCTCATTTAAAAAATCAGCACCTGAGGATTTCTCGTTTTCAGATTCTAAAAAGCTAAGTTCAACAAAACCTGCTTGATCCTTAAAATTACTTGAGTGTGTTACAAACCTACTTTGCCAGAGAGCAAGAGCCTCAGGATAACTTTGCAAAGCTTGATTTGAATTAATTTCACCAAAAACTAAATTTACAAAATCAGAGATAAATGGAGAAGATCGATAGCTAACTGATAAGACATCTTGTTCAACAATTTCCCAAACTTTTGGGATGGCATCAAAAATTCTAGCTTCACCACCACGCCAACCATAAATTGCTTGTTTTGTATCTCCAACACAAAAAAACGTATGTTCAATATCTGCTTTTGCTAAGATCTCATCAACTAGAGGCCAAAGAACTTTCCATTCTATTCTTGAAGTGTCTTGAAATTCATCTAAAAGTAAATGATGAATGCTTGAATCCAAACGAAAATAAAGTCGATCTATTTCATGGCAAATTAAAGCCGAAAGTAATTCATATTTAATATCTGTAAAATTTAACTTTCTAAATTTTTCTTTATTAGAATCAAACTCCTCTTGAAAAAGTAATAGTAGCTCTTTAGCAGACTTTGTCTTTTCTCCTAATATATTTAAGAAATATGCGCTCGCATGTTGAATTAATGGTTCAAAAGCTTGGCGACAAGAATCATCAATTACACATTTATAATAAACGTCTTCACCTGCTATAATTTTCTTTTGGATTCCCTGATCAATAAAGTCTGACCAATTAGATTCTTTAGCATCTTTAATTGCCTTATCGATTGCACTCTGCCAGTGTTTATTTACCTGGCCAGCTTGAGTTGTAGGAACTGATATATTTTTTAAATCTTCTATTACTCTTGTTAGTTCTTCCGCAGTTAAAAGTGGTGGCCTTGGCAATGGCTCCCAAGCCTCTTCTGTTCCGACTGTTTCTCTTAAAAGATCAAAACCATCTTTAACCAGAGATGTGATTCTACTTTGAATTGACCTTCTAAACTCTCCTTGGTCAATAATACGAAGTAATTTAATAATATTTGCATGATTATCTTTTTTACAAACTTTACGAACAGCTTCGCGTAGTAAATAAGCCTCAAGCCCTGGCTCATTAATGTTCCAGCCAGGCACAAGGCCAATTTCTAAAGAAAAACTAGAAGCTATCTTGTAAAATAGACTGTCCATAGTAGAAATCTGAAGTCTATTCTGAATAGCAACCAATCTAGCTAAAAGCTGACTTGCTCTTTTTGAGTTAAAAGAGTCATCTATCAGAAACTTGCTTAAGTCTTTGGCTTTTTTCTCATCCAATGCTGCCGCCGATAACCTTGAAAATATTCTTCTAGAAATTTCACCAGCAGCTTTTTTTGTAAATGTAGTTGCTAATATCTTATCAGGACTTTCATTTTTGTTAAGCAAAAATAAAAAACGGTTAGTTAAAGCAAACGTTTTACCTGTGCCAGCATTTGCCTGAATTTGTTCAGCGGGAATAAAACTATTCACTTTCTTGCTCCTGGATGTAGCTTGCTGTTCCACAAATTGAAGCGTAAGAATCAAATCGTAATAGTTTATCAGTTGGTGGCCAGAAAACTTGTTGCTTAATTAATTTTGCAATCTTGTGCATCATTTCTATTGCTGAAGCTTTTATGTTGTCTTCATAATCTTCTCAGATAACAAAACCAGCCTTATCACCAGCAGCTAGATTGATATAGCCTAGTGTTAAATTCTCTATTTCTGGTATTATTTTTAATAAAGAGTAATGATAAGCAGGCAACTGCAAATCTTTCCATTCTTCTTTTTTAGTCAAATAATGTGCATTTTTAGGATTAGAACCAATTTCAGTAGTTTTATAATCAAAGATTGCCCAGGTATTTAATTTTTCATTCCAATCAATCCGATCAATTTGTCCTTTTATTTCAAGATTACCAAATTCAGTTTCTATAAAAACATTTTTAATAGCTTTTTCTGTATATTTTATTATCCAACCTTGTTTAGCTCGGACTGATTGTTGCACTGCAAATGCATTCAAGCGCTCACGCAATTGTTCTTTTTGTATATATACAGCTGCATGTGCAGAAGAGCCGAAGTTTTTTGTCCAATACTCAGAAAGTTTAATATTTAAAAATTCTGAAATTAAACTTGCATCACTTGAATCTTTAACCTCAGATCTTCCAAAGTCTTTTAAAACTTCATGTGCAGCAATACCAAAGTTTTTTCCTGGCAACTCAAGATCGCTGTCATTTAATTCTTCTAATCCTAGTATATGTTTTAAATAATAACGGTATGGACAAGAAAGGTATGTCTTAAATCCTGTAACAGAAATTGAGCTTGGTGGTTCTTCTAATTTCGCCGGTTCTTGTGGAAAAAACTCACTGCCTTGATTTGTAAATTCTATTGATTTACTTACTGCTGTCTCTGAATAAAAATCATTAATACGTTTAGCTAGATCTTCAATATCAGTTGATAACAACAATCTACTAACTAATAAGGGATCTCCCTTGATATCAAACCTGCTAGCTAAAAAAATTAGCTTTTCTTTACTATTGAGTAATGTAGCTAGAATATATTTATCACGCTGTAAGCGCCTTTCATTATCTAATAAACCAAGCTCTTTTCTTAAGCAATCAGGTAAAAAAGCATCAGAAACAATTGACTCTGGAATTAAGCCTTCATTCATCCCTGTGCAAACCATAAATTCTGCATCATCAAGTTGGAGCTCAAGCCAACCTAAAAGTTCAACGGCTTCTGTTTCACCTTCAGGTGGAAGAGAGGCTGTTTCTACTTCACTGAGTAGTAAAGAAACAAACTCGCTAAAAGTTAAACTCTGCTGAAATTGTGGAAAAAATTCAGCCAAACTTTTAAATCCCCTGCCAATAAAAAGCAAAGCTTCTTGGGATCTTGGGTCAGGGCTATGATTAGCATAAAGTAATCTAAAAAGATTTTGTGTATTTTCTACCCATTCGTTTGGATTCTGTTTCTTCTTGGGCAAAGAGTTTGTTAGTTTGCCAAGAGCTTCAAAAATCTGCCTAAAATCATGAGTTAACTCATTATCACCAAAAAACTCACCTATTAACTCTGCTTGTAAGTATTTGCTATGATAGGCATCAAGCACCTTAAGAATTTCAATTGAATCATCCAATTCAATATTCAAAAATTGATATACATCTTGTTGCCTAATAAGAGCAGCATAGTCGATAAAAGATTTTGAATTAATAAAAGTTGATATTTTTATCAAAAAATCCACTGGTGGGGTTAGTGAGACTGAAAATCCTGAAGCTTCTCTTACTGGGATCCCAAAGCGCCCGAGTTTTTCAACTAGAAACGGTGATAAGCTTTTATCCATTAGCCCACAACTGACATCTTCAAAAGTCTTTCCTTGAGCATTTTCTGAAATAAGCTCTAAAACTTTTTCAGCCTGGTTAGGAATTTTATCTTCAATAAAGATTTTTTCCTGAGGAATTTTAACCAGCTCACTCTTCCATTTCTCTGAAATAACACAAGCAAAATCATCAAAATAATCAGCAAAACTTTCCGGTGCATGAATAATGTAACTAAGATTATTTATTTTCTTTAAAAACTCTTTGACCGTTTGATTCAAATCTGAACAAGCTATTAAGACTAAATGTTTGTCAAATACAAGTTCTTCTTGGGAAAGAGCTTTTTTCCTTGCCGAGTATTTATCAACTAGCTTATGTTCAATTAGGATTTTTTTAAAATTCTTATATACTGTATTTAAGATCAGCCAACGATTTTCCTCTCCAAAGTCCTGGATATTCTGGCAAGCAGCAGCTACTTTTTCAAAATCTAAATTCTCTGCTGCTATGTCTCTATAAATTTTATCTATTTGCTTAGCGAAAATTAAGCTTGTGTCTAAAGAGTTCTTTTTTATCAAAGTCGATGAAAGAACTGCTTTTTCTGTATCACTAAGCTGCTCAAAAGCTCTCATCCAAGCCAAATATCTTTCCAGATTATTCGCAATTGTATTTTCAGAAAGATAGAGTAGCTCAGGCAAGGACCCCGGTGTAGCAAACACCGGAGGCACAAAAGAGAGTTCTCTAGCCTCTGCTTCAAACACAAGCAGTTCTAATAAACGTCTGCCAGCACGAGTCCCAGGGCAAATCAAAACCAGATTTGATAAATCTAAGATTTGCTCATTGGTATGCTCATCACTTAAAAGCCTAGCTACTTCTTTAAGACAAGGTTTTTCCCAATTAACAAAAGTTCTGGTTGGCAAAACATACTCCGTATGCAACAAAAATAAATTCAACTTAAACTTGGCATACATTAAGCAAAATTAGAACAGATTTTAAGGGCAAAAATAGTACTTTGTATCGTATCCATTAAAAAGCTTCTGGAAGGCCATGTGAAAAATCAATATTTTCTGGGCTCCTTACCTAAATATTCAATAGTTAAAACTTACTTAATGTTTTAAATTATATAGTCTAAAGAGAAAAAAACCATGATATCTGATAAATGATTTTAAAAAGATTCTTAACTATATTTAAGAGAGTTCATCTACCGAAAGCTGTGTTTTTATTTTTTATTATTCTCTTAATTTTCAATTATAAAAAAAATAACACAAGCTTAAAGACTTCTGAACAGAGCGTAATCAAAGAAAATTCTATACTAACAAACTCATCAACTGATACAAAAACTAGACAAATTCAACCCGATTTAAAAACAGACAAAAATAAATCTTTTTTAAAACATAAAGATATTCCAGAATTTAGCGAAGAGCTAAATCAATTAAATAAGCCTGACGAAAGTTTAGTTGAAGATGAGGAAGATGATGTTGGAACTATTGAAGAAGATACAAGTGATTCCAATGAAGAACTTAGACCAAAAGAAAACCCAACAGTTCAAGAAAAGAAAAACGTAAATGAGTTTCAACCTATTTTCACAGATCAAGAAATACAGGAATTAAACAAGTCCTCCCCAGCTAAATCAAACTTAATCCCGGGGATAGCTAGTAATAATGATACTGATTCTACAGATAACTCTCAGTTTATACCTATTGATCCAAATGGGGACTCAGGAGCCGATGAAAACTCAGATGAAAACCCCGATGAAGAAACTGAATTGCCTTATGTAACAGGGCAGGCACGTGGTTATACTATTTTAAATCTAATGCAAGCAAAAGCTCGTCAATCAGTAAGAATGCAATTATCAACTATGTATCATGCTCGCATAAAACATATGTATCTCGGAGTTCTAATTGATGGAACATTCTCATGGGACTTTCCTTGGTTTGCAAGTGTGATTCGAGAACTTAATGCTGACGGGAGGACTCTCACTTTAGCACTTTACCTTACAAATGGTTCAACAATGAGAACTTATGATTCTACACCAATACGAACAGCTTTTAGCCAAATGAGCCCGGATGAATTTAGAGAAAGGATTAGATTTGATCCAACAGTAAGATCGCAATTCCAATCATATGCTCGCAGAGCTCAACAAATTTTCAGTTTAAATAAACAAGCAAATAGTTCTAATACAAATATTGCTATAGTACAGTTAGAAGATAATTTAGATGAAGATGCCTATCTTGCTGCACGCTCACTTGCACGAGAAGTTTTAGCAAATGATGTGGTAATAGTTCGTAATCCTTGCTTTGGGTGTTGGGAAGGCAATGATACTGACTCACATGGAGATGGTAGAGAGTTTCACAATCCTGGGGAACTAGCGATTTTTGGCGGATATGGCTATACCTTAGATGGCATAGGGTTTCACCATAATTTTGAGTCTGGTACTGGCCCTAATGTAGAAAGTGTCAAAGGTCTGCTAACTCAATCAATGCAAAAAAACGTTAAATATTTTGGTCTTTGGAGAAACGACAGGCAAGGTTTACAAAATGGTGTTAATGTTCATCCTGACGATAGGGTTTATGCAATTCCTAATAAACAACAAATTGATGCAGAAATAGACTTACTTCGCTTTAATTTAAATGAAGAACCCTAAGTATCACTTCAACTTTTCCACAGCTTATCCACAAAAGATACATAGAATCTCTTTTTTAGAATTAATCATGGTGACATTTTTTTTAGTTTTTGATGTACTAGCTCCTCAGAGCTAAAACATTTAGCTTTTAGCGTTTATGTCAATTTGGAATTAGGATTTAACATGATCAAACTCTTTAATTATTTTCTGCTTATTTGCCTGTCAATGTTTGCAGCATGTGGAGGCGGTGGAGGAAATGGAACTGCCACTGAAACTACAGCTGAAGTTACTGTAGATGAAATGCTTGAAGCCGAAGCTGTTGTTGTAGAAAACGAAGTTGTGGAAAGACAATTTTTTGGCCAAAACGGAAACCTTTGGAAGCCATCAGGCGATGATCATGGTGCTGGCGCGGGAAATTTGGTTGTACTACTTAGCTCTCAATTCAAGGAACAGTTTGATAGTTGCGAAGTTGTTGATCGAGATGGTG
>JAGRAS010000280.1 GCA_020434465.1 Bdellovibrionales bacterium
TTTCTGCTTTAGCTTTTCTAACAAAAGGCCCCGCTGCAATTATATTAATTGGGCTACCTATCTTAATATTATGTTATTTTGAAAAAAGTATAAAAAACCTAACTTCTCTTCCCTGGGTAATAGGAACTCTTATTTTCGCTCTAATTAGCGTTCCATGGTTTTACTTTGTTGAACGGGCAACTCCTGGCTCAGTTTCTTATTTCTTTTTACATGAAAACTTCTTACGTTTTTTAACTAAAGACTATGGTGGAAGACATGGTGCAGCACATATACAGCCTTACGGTTCAATTTGGTGGATGATGGCTCTTGCTATGCTACCATGGACTTTTTTCTTAATTAAAAAACCAGGATTAATCTTTAGTAAGCAAATTTTTTCTAAACTAAGAAAATTAGATAAATGGTATGTTTTTGTTTTAGCTTGCGCATTTGCGCCTATTGTATTTTTCACTTTCGCACGATCAATTTTACCAGCTTATACACTACCAGCAATACCAGGTTTATCTTTAATTATTGCTAAATCTATTTTTTCATTAGAAGCAACAAATAAAGAAATAAAATTTAAAAGGCTAGCTAAACTTTTTTTTTTTTTATTTAGGCCAAATCTTACGGCAAATCTAGGTGCAGCTATAGTAACAATCATGATGGCAGGTTTTTATCTTTCAAAGCCTTATATAGAAGTAAACAAGTCTTCTTCTGAACTTTTAGAAGTTATAGCTGATAACACCAAAGCTAAACATCCAGTTGTAGGTATAATTTCGACAAATAATTACTCTCCATATTGGACAAGCGGTGCTCACTTAGAAGAGTTATCTAAACCAGTTCGCGTTATTTATGTTAAACCTGACGAGATAGAAAACTCTAAAGTTAAGCATTTGGCAGTAAGAGAAAGTAATAATACAAATTTTTTAGATAACTATGGCAAACATTTTGAGCGAATTGCATTAATAGGAAAATGGAGTTGGTATAGGAGGAAATAAAGCCAAAAGTTAAAAAAAACAGTCCAAATTACCTTCTTCAAAGGCAAAAGTACACGATAAAAATCTTCTTTTAAAAAGAAACTATTCTACTCTTGTAAACGTCATAGTCATCGGCTCTTGTTTTTGCTCGCCAGTTTTTCCATTGCTTTGACAAGTAGACGAAAAATGATCTTTATCAATAAAATTTAATGTAACTGCTCCCATACTTGGATCGTCTGCGCTTTTTAGGCCTTCAACTTTTGTTACATCTAATTTAAGTTTATCAGCAGAACTTTCCGCTAAACTAAAAAATGGACGATTTCTCATCATGCAGTAATGAGTCATTGCTAGCTTTCCATTATCATCATCATAGTAAAGAGAAACCATTTCTTGTGGTGTTCCAGGGAAAATTGTTTCTAAAACAGCGCTGCCACCAGCAGTAACTTTGTATTCGGTATAAACTTTTTCATCTTTTTTTCCAAACATTGAAGTTGTTGTTTCCCAGCGACCTTCAAGCTCTTTAATTCGGTTTAACTCCGCTGAGCTTATATTTGGAGGTGGCTGAGGCACCTTATGCTCTCCCTCGTGATCTGCCATAGCTGGCAATGCAATTAAGCATATCACTAATAAAATAATTAAAGCGATTGTGGATTTAAGGATAATTTGGTTTTTCATATTTAGATCAAACGTTAAGTTCCTATTAAAGTCAAGTAGCTGGAAATAATGAAAGCAATCTGATAGTTAAAACTCTTAGAACGGCAATTGGCTTAAACGCTAGGCGAATTCAATTTAGCAATAGTAGCTCTAACTTTTGAATCAAGATTTAGTAAATATCGCAAACCGTACATATTATCTTCAAAACCACTCCATAGCTGATTCGGAATATCCCTGGCAAAACCTTGGTAACTTGAAGCGCTTGCAAGTGCAATTGTAGCAACTGAATCAACGTCTCCAGTATAAGAAACACAAAGTTTAAGTAAATCAGCAAGAGAGTCAGTTTCAAGTATTGCTGACAGAGCTGCCTTTACTGTAATGATTCCTTCAACAGGAACAGGATCAGTCCATTTAGAATGCCAATCGTATTTTGGTAGATAATTGTTTAAAAAAGATGGTAGCTCTTCCTTAGATCCAAGATTAAAAAAAAAAAAATGAGACATTAGTGCAGCAGCAATTGCTGAATCAATTCCTATTAAAGTATTATGAGTAATTTTTGCTTGAACTTCAGACTTAGCAATTAAATCATCTATCGAGGGGAACAAACCGATTATTGGTGCACGCATTGCTGCACCATTTCTTTCACTTTTAGGAATTATTTTTTCAATTAACTCTTGCCCACTATTAATTGATTTTAAAAACTCAAAAAAACGTGAAGCATAGCCTTGCCTGGGATTCCGTTTAAATACAGCCACAAATGATTCCGCTATGTTTTCAGCTGTCCATTCCATTTCGGACGCAATAACTTCAGCAAGGGCAAGCTGCATCTGCGTATCATCGGAATAAGCTCCTGGTGAGACATTGGTAAATTCAGGGTGTTGATGATAATTAAGATCATTATTAGCCTGAACAAACTCTGCTGATGTAAATTCAAAACAAAAGCCGTAAGCATCACCAAGCCCTCCAAATGTTAATGGAGCCGGAGTATGTGAGTTTTGCAGTCTAATAACTTCTGGTGTCATGATAAAAATTGGCATCAGCTACTTATTACAAAACTAAAAATAAACTATTTTAGTTTGAATTCCTATCTAAATATTCCTTGCTATTATTATAAAGATTTTTCATTATATTAATTATATGCATCCTGTTGTAACTCAAGCAAAAAATTCATATCAGAAAAATTTATCTGAACCGCTTAATCTACAGTTAGATACTGATAAACCTGAAAAAACTGTGCTAGTTGACCTA
>JAGRAS010000281.1 GCA_020434465.1 Bdellovibrionales bacterium
CGCTTTCCAGGTACAATTTTTTTACAAAAATAGAGGTTTTACGCTTATAAATTTATATATTTTCATGCATAGCGAAAATTTATTTTGCGTGCTTGGTCTGCAAATGCAGAGATATAGGTAGTATTTATATAAGCTATTGAAATTACATGGTATATTTTTGAGACACTTTAACTAACCTAGCTGAAAAAATCTCAATAAACCCCCAGAATACTTGCAACATTTATATATTGCCGTTAGTATCTGCTCCCTAATACTAAATAATTAACTTTTTAATAAATGGTTCCTTTGTTTTATGTCTAGCGTTAAGAAAAAGAGAAGAAAAAAAATAAGAAAGCATAAGCACCGAAAGAGACTCAGAAAGACTCGTCACAAGCGTAAATAAGCTGTATTTATTATTCTTGAATTAATCATTCTCACAGGCATTTTGGGATTCTTTCCAATTTGATAAAATGTTCATGTGGAATTCGATCAACAAAGACAATTGATGGTTGAGCGACAGCTCAAAAAAAGAGGGATCTGTAATCAGTTTGTCCTTGAAGCCATGAGGCTTTTACCAAGAGAATTTTTTGTTCCTGCAAAGTTTCAAGATGATGCTTACAGCGATTGCGCCTTACCTATTGAAGAAGGTCAGTCAATTTCACAACCTATTGTTGTTGCCAAAATGCTAGAAGCACTTAATCTAAGACCAGAAATGAAAGTACTTGAAATTGGTTGTGGATCTGGCTATGCGGCAGCATTGCTTGCCTCAATAGTACACTATGTCTATGCTATCGAAATTCAGGAAAGTTTAGTTAATTTGTGTAAAGAAAGAATTCAACAGATTGGGATAAATAACTTAGAAATAATTCATGGCGATGGCAGCTTCGGGCTCAGTAAGACAGCTCCATATGATGCAATTTTGGTTTCGGCTGCCGCAGAACATATACCAGAAAATCTAAAAAATCAGCTTGCAATTGGCGCTAACTTAGTAATACCAGTTGGTGCAAATCCAGATCAGCAAGAGCTACTTTTGATTAACAGAATTTCAGACAAAGATTATGTAACTAATAAACTAGGCGATGTTAGATTTGTTCCACTAGTTTCACATTAAGGAAATAATCACCTGAAGTAGGTCTTACAAGTCTTTTCTGTTACGCAATTATTGTTCTAAATATTACCAGACATTCTAGTAGAAACACTCTCTTCAGCTTGAATCGGATGAATTGTAGAGCAACCTTTAAACCAATAACTTTTACCTTTAATATCATAATCAACTCCCAAGCAGTATTTTGAATATCTAACTTGAGATAACTGATGCTTTTGCATTATAGCATTTAACCATAGCGGTATACTTCTATTGGTTTTCACCTCTAAAACTCCAAAATCTGGTGCTAAGATTGACTTTTCATGCTCCGGGTCTTGCTTATCAAGCGTGTGTCCACCAGCTGTAATATTAGTATCAAGCGTAATTCTCATATCATCTTCAAATGTCGGAATTAAGGCTTTTCGAAAATAGCGAATAATCGTTGTTGGAATCAGTTCGTAGCGTTTATTTAAGTAAACTATTTCTCTTTTTTCAGCACTATCTTCTAAATTCTCAATTACATAAGACAAAGGAATTCTATGATGAGGGTAAGGACAGTTATCAATTATCCTTGGATTCTTCATATTGATTCGCTTTTTATTTACGAACTGCTTATGCTTTTCCTTTATTTCAATAAATAAGGCTATGGATTTACCATCTGTATTATAAGATCTTAGTCTTATCTTTCTGCGGTATCCTACCGACTCTTCCCTATCTCTATAAAAAATAAAATTTGGTGTGTCATAATATACGCTTGCGATTTCGTACATTTTTGTCTCACCAGCATAGGGATCCCAATTGCAAAATGGCAAGCAGTCTTGAAAGAAGCGATCAGCCACCTCCATTGGCACTTCATACTTTAGCTCATGCCGAATACGCCCCTCTAAGGCATGTTCATTAAGTTTTCTCTTCCACATGTTTTAAGATTACAAATCTAATACGTGACTACTACCAACAACTTGAATTTTTAAATTCTCATTCAATTTTGACAAATCTACCATCAATGCCTCAGCGCTGAATCTCTTAGGTACTTTTAAAGTAAATGTTAATTCCAACTCTGTGCCCATTCTAGTAGATTCTGCAGAAATCAAGTTGAACTGCTCAGCATGAAGATTTAATGTGTCATTAAAAATATTTTCAAAATTACTAGTTGCTGGAGCTTGTATTTTTAAAATTCTCTCAGATAGACCGTGCTCACCAAATTTTAGAAAATAGAGTAGCAAAGATACTGCACAAGTAACAACTGTTAGTGCTACCGCAATCTGGTAAAATCCTGTACCAGAAGCCATCCCAATACCCATAACTAGAAAAATATAAGCCACATCTCGAGGGTCTTTTACAGCATTTCTAAAACGAATGATCGATAAAGCACCAACCAAACTAAAAGCTCTTGCGATATTACTTCCAATAATTAGCATTACCGATCCAATTACCATCGCACAAATAACTAGTGTGTGCATAAAAGCCGGTGAGAAAGAGGCTCCTCGATAAGTGATCTGATAAGTCTTAGCCACAGCAACGCTAAGTAAAAATGATGTAAGTAAACAAATTACAACTTGGCTTACCGTGATAAGTTGACCAATGTCTGTAAATTTTGAGATTTCTTGTAGAAAATTAGTTTCTGCCACGTTAACTTCTCCAATCTAAATAAAAAGGCAGGTAGCCTTAAAAACCAAGTTCAGGTTTTAACATAACGAAAGTATTTAATTCATTAGTGGTTTTTCTGCAAACTCCTAATTTCTTAACTTATCTACCTGATAAGAATCAGTTTTTTTAA
>JAGRAS010000282.1 GCA_020434465.1 Bdellovibrionales bacterium
AAGCGATGTAAGCTGTTTTAGAATGCCAACAGCAACAAGCTGACCTACGTTTCCACCTTCAATATGATCTTCAGATAAAGCCCCAACCCATGCATCGATATTATTTATGTCGCCATAAGTTTCTTCTAAAGACTTGGCCAATTCAGAATTACTTGTTATTTCATCAAAAGAATTTAGTGTTTCAAGACCAAAAACTGCTCTTAAGCTATTATAATCCGGCAATCCGTGCTCTCTTCCTCGCATAATATTTAAAGTTGCTAAGTCAAGCCCACCAGCACCAGGAGGCCCAAAAAGCATATTTCTTAAATCGTCCACTATTTTTGCGTCAACTTCTTCCATAGTTTGATGTGCTAGCCCAGCTATAAAAGGATCGATACCAGTTTCAAAAATCTTATCTGGTCTAAAAAAAGCATCTCTTAATTTTAAATCACCTTGCGGAATTGGATTACCCAATTCATCTCTTCTAAGCATATCTGTAGCAACCATACTGTGGCCTAGTCTAAATATAGCTGTAGAGAACTCGTTCATAATTGAAGGATCAATTGTATTATTATAGCCAGAGTATGCCCGTGGTGCGTGCGGACCTAACAGAGCTGGTAAAAATTCATTAAAAGTAATTGATTGCAAATAAGCACCAACAAACTTTCTTGCACGCTGATAAACCTGTTCATCTGTAAATTCTGGATTTTTTTTAGCAATTTCTATAGCTAATCGATTATGTTCGCGTACAAATAATGTATGAAAAGCAATCAAACCTAATTGCTCATTTGCTCTTACATCACCAGCAACAAAAGCTTGTTTACTAAAAGGATCTCTACCGGCATTTACCTGTGTCCCATCATTAAAAGGAAGCATATTCCCTTCACTAACCTTTAATTTCCCGCTACTTTTTGAGCGTAACCAATCAGCTCTTGCTTGATTGAAACCATAAACATTAGAAGCATCTATCCACGCAGAAATCATATTCATTTGCTGTCTAACACCGCCAGTTGTTGAATAAATACTTCTATGAATAGACATTTGCTGCTTTCCAGTTCCTTGTGGGTCAAACCATTTATCACCAGCAGGTATGGTAATTGAAAAAAATTCAGTCGGATCGCTCTCAGGGCTAAGATCCATATCATGATCAATAAACTGTCCCCATTGCCAAACAATACTAGTTAATCCTTGTTTATTTGGAATCGACCTGCTTTGAGCAAAAATTTTATTACTTATAGTCCTTGGGTTTGGCATGTCTTTCACCATGGGCTCACCAACACCGTCCTCATAGCGAGCATCCATAAATCTTAGTAACTCAACGCCAGCCTTACCCATATCAACAGAAACTAAACTGTTAGAACTCCCATCAAAACTTCGTACTTCTCCAGCAGCAGCACGCGATCCACGAGAAGAATCACAGGAGCAAAACAAAAGGCCTAATAGTGCTAAAAAAGCGATTTTTCTAATCATTAAAATCCTAAATTTCGAAGCTTAGGAAAGATCGGAAAAATCTTAATAATTCTTTAGTAGTTAGAAAAAATCAGGCTTTTACATAGTTAAGATAGGATTATGATAAGCCTCTGAAATAATTATGAGTATTTTACTATAAAAAGGAGACCCCAACTCTCCACCCTTGAAAATCTTCACCAAAAGTATAACCAGCTCCTAGTTCAAGCTTAGATAAATATTCTGGCAATTGAGGAACTGTAAAATCAAGCCCTAAACCAATCTCATGATAATGACTTAAACCCATCCCTTCTTTGGCATCAGCAAATAGATCCGTACGTGAAAAGAAAGGTTTTAAGTTTATTTCGTCTGTAAACGCTTCAACACCAGAAGGAATAACTAAGTTCAGCTTTGATTGCAAAATGCTTGCTGAGGATCTAAAGCTTGCAACCTGGCTCTTGGAATTTAGAGAGGTATTTCGAATATAGTTATATTTAACATCAAGACCTGTATTCAAACCAAGAACTTCAAAATCAACTTTTTGTCTTAAAGTTGGAATAACACTAAAAATATCAACTGAAGTGTTAAAAAAGTTTCTATCTAAAAAGGGCTCCAAGGCTACAACTAACTGAGTGAATTCAGTATTATAATCTGTGATACGCTTAAAATGCGTATAATTAGCTTGCACTGCAGGTTCAAGTGTAAAACCATCTGCATATTCCCATGCTGTTCCTAGATTAAAACCAAATGAAGTTGTTTTAGTTTTTATTTTATCTCGCTCTGTTTCTTCAGGATCAACCGGAGCAACTTCTAAATCCGTTCGCACATGACCAACAACAAGTTCAACAAAGGGACGCCAGCTATCTCCCTCTTCACCAGCATAATATCTTACTGGAACGCGATAAACATCTAAGTGTGAATCAGCCAAACCATCGATGCCATCAAAAGTAAATGAACCACTAGAAATTGAACTAATACTCGAAAAACCAACAAGCGCAGAAGTTCCTTGTTTTAGCGAAGTGTTAAATGTATCTACCAATTCTATTTGCTGCTCCGGAGTAAAAATGGATTGCGCGCTTGCTAAATTAGGAGAAAAAGTAAAAATAACTGAACAAACAATGCTAAGAAATAAAAAAAAACTTGATATTGGCTTTATGCTTTTCATGTATTCTTCTCCGTAAAAACAACTTTGCCTGTAAAAACTATGTTAATTAATTCAGATTGCCAATAAATTTATTTGCGAAGTTAAGTAACTATTATTGCTTATATTATAGCGACGCTTTATTAAACACCTTTTGAGTATGAGTCCCATCATACAATAAATTTAAAGCTATTGTTAAGGAATTATCATTAACTTTGCAGGCTAATCTATGAAAAACTTATCTAAAAAATTTGCGATCTTAATTTCATTTC
>JAGRAS010000283.1 GCA_020434465.1 Bdellovibrionales bacterium
TATTGATTTTTTTTGACTGGTGTGAATTTACACAAGCTTGAGAACAGAATAGTATTATGAGAAATAAATGCTGAAATAAAAAAAAATGTACTAAGTTGTTTTGCACTTTATTTAGTTTGATTAGCCAAATTGAACTTGCTTAACAAAAACTAATTTTCCAAATTATAGATAAAATTGACTTGAATGCGGGAGGGGGGAATCGAACCCCCACGCCAAAGGCACTAGATCCTAAATCTAGCGTGTCTACCAGTTCCACCACCCCCGCGTGAGAATGTAAGGATAGATCTAAAAAATTATCTGATGCAAGTAACTAGCAAGAAGCGCTTTACTTTTCAAGACCACAACTAGAGTATTGTTCCTGTATTATCAAGACTTTAATTTTATGTTTTTATCCCTTTAGGGGGAGATCGCTGACATTTTTAGTGTTTGAGACTATATGAATAATATGCCTTTTATGCTAGGCTCTCGCAAAATTCCCCGAAATTGGGTAGTACAAAGGCTTATTATAACTGTTAAATAATGAGCTAACTTAAATCGCCTATTGGTATGAATAGCCGGGTGAAAGTCTTTTTCAGGATTAAGAACAGATGAGTATTGAATCTTCAATTGAAGAAGTGGATGAGGTTACAAGAAAATTTACAGTAACTATTCCTTCAAAAATGGTAACTGCTGAATTTGAGACTGCATTAAGTAGTGTCGCAAAAACTGCAAAAATTAAAGGCTTTAGACCGGGCAAAGCGCCACTTGCAATGGTAAAAAAACTTCATGGAAGTCGTATCCATATGGAAGTTGCGAGCAGAATGATCTCGAATACATTGGGTGATTTGGTAAAAGAGCATGAGCTAAGCATGATTGGCTCGCCTGAAATTGACGTAGCTAATTTAAAAGAAGGTGAAAATATTAGTTATTCTGCTAGTGTTTCACTATATCCTTCACCAAAGATAAAAAATTACGAAAAATTTGAAATTGAAGTACCTAAAGAAGAGGTAAGTGAAGACGAGATTGACCAAGTTGTTGATCGCTTAAGGCAATCAAAAGCTACTTCGAAGCCTGTTGAAGGTAGAGAACTTGTTGGAGCTACGGATGTAATTGAGGGAACTTTAGCTATTCAATTAGAAAATGAAGAAACTGCACCAGCAGAACCAATCATTGTTGCTTTAGGTGAAGGTCAATTACCAAAGGAGCTTGAAGAGGGAATACCTGGGATTAAACTTGGTGAAGAAAAAGAAATTGCTGGTTCTATTCCTTTAGATCATCCAAATGCTGAAGTACGTGGAAAACCCGCTGTTTTTAAAGTTATTATCAACAGCATTTCTGAAAAAGTTTTGCCTGAACTTGATGATGAGTTTGCCAAAAGTTTAGGAATTGAGGCTGAAACAATGCCTGAATTGAGAGCTAAAATTAGAGAAAGGCTTGAGCAAGAAGCTGAGAAAGAACAGAAGGCAGCTACTCAAACCGCGGTGCTCGATCAATTGCTTGAGAAAAATGATTTTCTTGTACCTCAGGTATTGGTCGATGAAGAAATAAAACATTTTCTTGTAAGGGCGGGGGCAGTTGATTCTAGTAAAGTGAAACTTGAAGATATCGATCCTACTCCTTTTAGAGATCAATTAGGAAGTATTTCAGAAAAAAGAGTTAAAGCTACTGTAATGGTAGATCAAATTGCTAAGCAAGAAAGTTTTGAAGTAAGTGACGCAGATTTTGACAAATATTTTGGTGAATTTGCTGAACAGAGTAATGTTGGCGTGGAAGAGGTAAAGAAGTTTTTTCAAGATAAGTGGCGTAAGCGAGAGCTTGAAGCGGAGATTAAAAGAAGTAAAGTTAATGAATTATTAGTATCTAGAGCAAAAATTAAATTCTTGAGTAAGGAAGAAGCTCTTGCTAAGAAGGAAAAGGCAGAAAAGGCTGAGTCAGAGAAATCTAAAAAATCAAAGACTAAGGATTCTGAAAGTAAAGCAAGTGATAAGAAGGGAAGCGCTAAAAAAGCTAAGAAAGAATCTAGCTAAGGATGATACTAAATACTTTTTTTATGCGCCTGGTATATGTTACCCCATTCCGCCTAAGCTAGCTTCGCTAGCGAGGCTCTATACCCCTCGCAATAAAAACACCATAAATTCAGTCTTTTATATTTTTTCTTATATCTGGCATATGTTAAGCCAAGAGGTCTTGCAACATTTCCAGTCTTTTATTTAAATAGCCTAAGTCACTAAGCTTAGGAATGATCATGAATTATATACCATACGTTATTGAACAAACTGGAAGGGGAGAAAGGTCTTACGATATTTACTCTCGCTTACTGAAAGAAAGAATTATTTTTATCGGCACTGAAGTTAATGATGTTGTTGCCAACGTGGTAACTGCACAGTTACTTTTTTTAGAGAGTGAAGATCCAGAAAAGGATATTTTCATTTACATTAATAGTCCTGGAGGTTCGGTTACTGCTGGGATGGCTATGTATGATACAATGCAATATGTAAAGCCTGATGTTGCAACAGTTTGTATTGGGCAAGCTGCAAGTATGGGTGCTTTGCTGCTTGCTGGTGGGACTGCAGGAAAAAGATCTGCTCTTCCTCATTCAAGAATAATGATTCATCAACCTTTGGGGGGATTTAGAGGACAGGCTTCAGATGTTGAAATACATGCTAGAGAAATGATGCGTGTTAAGAAAGAATTGAATGAAATTTTGTCAAAACATACAGGAAAAAACATATCTCAGGTTGAAAAAGATAGCGATCGTGATAATTTTATGACTGCTATAGAAGCTAAAGAATATGGAATAATTGATGAGGTTTATG
>JAGRAS010000284.1 GCA_020434465.1 Bdellovibrionales bacterium
TCGATTACCTCTGGTTCACTTTCGTAACTATCAGCTTTCATATCTATTTTATTAGCTACTAAGATTACTGGAATGGATTCAAGCTCCATTTCTTTTAAGACCGCTTCAACAGCTTGCTTACGTTTCTGCATAAGAGGGTCTGAAGCATCTACAACATGAATTAAAATTGAAGCTTCATACAACTCTTCGAAAGTAGCCTTAAACGCCTGTCTAAGTTCTGCTGGAAGATCTCTGATAAAACCTACAGTATCTGAAAGAACTGTAGTTAAAAGCTCCTCTGAAGAGGAATCTTTATTAGTAAGAAAGTTAAATTTTCTTTGAGCAGGTTCAAGAGTAGCAAAAAGTTTATTTTCTGCATCAACTTTACTTCCAGTTAATAAATTAAACAAAGTAGACTTACCAACATTTGTATAACCAAGAATTGAAACTAGCGGTAAATTTGCGTCTCTTCTTTTTTTTCTTCTTAACTCTCTTTGGTCACCAAGTTTATCAAGCTTTTTAGAAAGATCTTGAATACGCTGGCGACTTCGCCTCCTACTTATTTCAAGTTTTGTTTCACCTGGTCCACGGCCACCAATACCGCCTGTTAATCTGGATAAACCAGCATCCATTTCAACAAGTCTAGGTAAATTATACTTAAGCTGAGCTAATTCAACCTGCAATCTTCCCTCGCTGCTCTTTGCACGCTGGGCAAATATATCTAAAATTAACATGCTGCGATCAAGCACTTTTAATTCTGTAGAATTAGTAATAATTCTCCATTGAGTCGGCTTTAGCTCCCCATCAAAAATCAGAACCTCTGCCCCTACGCTTAAGCAGTGCAATATTACTTCCTCCATTTTGCCTTTGCCTAATAGAGTTTTAGGATCGGGACGACGTTTTTGAATAATCATATCTGCAATATCAACGCCAGCTGTTCTTGCAAGTTCAGCCAGCTCTGCCATTGAACTACTTGAGTCTTTTTCTCTTGGATCATAAACACCAACTAATAAAGCTTGTTTATCATCTGTTTTCTTTGAAACGCTAGCTCCAGCCTGAATTTGTTCTTCAACTGCATCGATATAATCTTTGAAATTAATTTTACATGCAGAAATATCTTTATAGGTTTCTAAATATATTGATTCACCACCGAAGCCATTATTAGGTATGCAGTGAGCCAAGGTGATTGGGATTCTATCCTTATAAGCTTTTATTGAAACAACTGAATCAAGTCGTAATTTTTGTAAGTCAGTTTTTATATCATTTGAAATTCCAGGATCTTCACGTTTACTTAAGTCTGAATATAATAAACGTAATCTTCTTAATCTACCGGGAGCAGCACGATATCTGCCAAGATCTGGCAAGTATAAAATCTCTCTTTGACCAACAAAGACCTCAACAACCCGACCCTCTCGATCAACTAGAGCCCCTATCATTCTCCTAAATTCATTAGCCAACTCATAAATTTCTTTTGCAAAAGCAGGGCTTACAACTTCGTCAGCAGAAAGTTTTCTTTTGTATAGGTTGTTGATTCTCTTTAATTTAGGAGTAGCTAAACCTTTTAAATTTCCTTTTAACTTCATAGTTTATTACGTAGCATAAACGAACACTCATTCTATTTGTACTGCTTCAGCTCTTTTCCTCTAGTAAAATGTTAGCGATGTTTACAATTAAAGCTTTATCACCAGACAACGACGGAGAGATTCGCAAATTAATCTCTCTCTATAAATCTGTCTATAAAGACTCATACCCAATTAATCAAGTTTATGAACTCGATTTTTGGAAAACTCATATTGGAACAAAGCTAATAAGCGTTGGAGTTTTTTTAGGTAAAGAGATAGTAGCTCACTTTGCAATAAAAAACGATCTTCAATCTTTTAATTTAAAGCGTCTATGCCTGCTTGCAGAATCTTCATTGTCAGACACCGAGAGATCTACTCTAACTACTTTACTTAAAGACTTCTTATACAAGTTTTGTAAAAAAAACCAGATCAAAGCACTTTATTCCTTTAGCTATGCAAACCATTGGATTCAAAGCTCAATTGATCTTGGGCACCTTGGTGGAACTGACTGTTTACTATGCCCCAGGTATTTACCTGAAACGCATACAAAAGCTTTTATAAATTCTGCAGAACCAGGAGAAAGAATTAGCGTATTAATCTCTGCGCTGATTCCGAGTGAGCGACAAGTACCATCAGTTTATATTTCTCAAATTGGAGATCATCAGCGGATTGCAGAAAAAACTTTTAAAAGCATGAGCTATAAGCTTCTAAAAGAAAACAAACCCGAACAAGATGATGCTAGCACATCTAGTTTTTCTTCATATATAAATGAAAAAATCGGAGTCTCTCATTATTACATAAAGCCTAGTAAAGTCGCTGATCAAAATAGAGTTATTAAAAATATCTTATCTGATTCTAATTTTGGCCAGTTAGTATTTGTTGATGTACAAGATGAAGGAACTCCTGAGTTCTGTCATTTTTTAGAAGAACATGACTTTAAAATCTGTGGATTTTCACCTCAGCATAATCAGATGGATGCAATTGTGTTTTTTAAAGATCTTGAAAAAGATTTTCCTAGCCTTTCATTATTTAATAGCTCTGATTTTGAAGATATTTATAAACATATCACAAATTATAAAGCAGAAAGACAGATAACAGATTCTGAGACTTACCTTACTAGTTCAACTTTTATTTCCTAAGCTGAAAACCTGAATTCATGTTATAAGCAATGAGTTAATAGCTTAAGATAAATCCCGCTAAGAAGAATAAAGGATAGAATAATGGACACCAAAAAAAAAC
>JAGRAS010000285.1 GCA_020434465.1 Bdellovibrionales bacterium
ATTCTCTGTTCCTTCTACCGGTTTAGCTTTGCTTCCCAGTAGGTACCCTGGCCAAGTTGATAGAACCAAATGATCTTCCGGTAGATTAACATCAATTACCTTAGCAATTTCTTCTAAATTATCTACTTTCCAATTTTGCGCGTTTTTTCGATTATATACTCCTGGCACCCCTTTTCCAGTAACAGTATACCTCTGAAACTCTTGAGGGAAAGGACATAGATATCCCAGTAAGCAAGCTAAAGTAAAAAACTTTAGAAGGATATTTTTATCTTCTAAAACACGAAGAATTAAGCACGTTGTATCAATCACTAAAAAAGGAACAAGCACACAAAAATATTGTAAATACACGGGCGTTGGTAATAGTGAAACTAAAAATAGTGAAAGCGCTATTGTAAAGTACAAGGTAAATTCCCGCTTCTGAAACACTCTCAATAAATTTTCAATTAGTGCAGCAATAAAAATAACAAGAAATTGCCAACTGACATAGCCAACTTGATCTGCATATCCTACTAGATTACGTAAACTTGAAATTTTCTGATGAAAACCACCAATTAATCCAACTCTATTTCTTAATTGATGGTAGCCTATATTGTTAAACCAAAAAGCTTCAAAATCATTTATAGCAGTAATCAAAACAGGCAAAAGCCCAATAGAAGTTCCAAGTAAAAAAGGAATTGTCTTGTTTCTATTAGGCTTTCTCCAGCAAAAAAGTAAAATCGGAAGCATAGCTATGGCAAATTGAAGACGAATCCCTACGCTAATTCCAAAAAATAAGCCTGCCAGTAAAGCTGAATATTTAGAATTTTTCAGAATAAACCTTGCCGCAAGCAAAAGAAAAAAAACAGAGTAAGAATATGTTTTTACAATAGGGAAAAATTCGAAAACAAAATCACAAAGCAAGAAAATCATAACTGAAATTATAGCTAATAGATATTTTTTACTTTTTTGATAAACTTGTTCCGCAATCAGCAACGCAATCCCGGAGCTAAAAAGAACGGCACTTAACCGAGAACTCTCCCAAGTAAAATCAGTGAGCGATCCGAAAAATCCTAAAAAGTAGGCCAGGTAAGGCATTTGAGGATAGAAGAAATCTGTATAAAGTAGTTTGTCTGAAAAAACTAACTTCCCAGCCATAATATAAAACGCTTCATCCCCAGCTACAAATCTATGTTGTGAATAAAAACAAAAAATAAAAACTGAAAATAAGAAAATTGAACTAAAACAAAAAAACTTATTTATTCCCTTAACATCACCGGGTAACATAGCTGTATTTCCTAAGCCTAGCCTGCCGCAGCACAAGCACTACTCAAAGCGGTTAAAAACTCCACCATTTCATAGGGCTTTGCAATAAATCTGATTAATCCTAACTTTTCAAGATCTGAATCCTTTTTCGTGCATTGTAATCCTGAACAGATTATTATCGGTAAGTTTTTGTTTAAATCACGAATTTGCTTTGCAGCTTCAAATCCATCTAAACGAGGCATAGAAAAATCTAGAACTACGGCCTTAACTTCTTCTAAATTTTCTTTCAAAAGTTCAACTGCTTGCAAACCATCTTCTGCCTCTAAAACTCTACCTCCAATTTCTTCAATAATCATCACTGCAACTTCTCTCACAAGTGCTTCATCTTCAGCAACTAAAATTAGAGGGGAATTTTCCAGCTTAATTTCAATTTCTTGATCTTGCATATCTAACTTTTATCAAACAATAAACTTGAGGCATTCAACACAAGCATTGTATCACCAGATACTTTAATTTTACCATCAACAAAAGCTTTTTGGGGATTCAAATTTTGCAAAATTATTTTTTCAAAATACTCGAGCGGCAATTCTACCTGTGCATCAAACTCGTCACCATTAACTAGAACATATGGACTAAAAGGACCAATTACATAATTATCTATCTCTTCATTTGTAAACTTAAGTTTTATTCTTCCACTCAATAATGCTCTCAGAGAAGAGTCTTCACTCAATCGAGCTTCAATATTTAAAAAATGCTTCTTGACCACATCCATGCTAATCACTTTAACACATTAAATGAAAACAAGTACTCGTAATTTTATTACATTAGCAACAAAAACTTTAAACCGAACTTAGGTTTTAACTAAGCTCAACTAAAGACTTAAAGGTAAGATTAAAACTAACGAGAAGTATGAGACAAGTAACTAATTAACTTTGATAGGCTTTGAGAATGACGGTAATTACCTAATAACCTTTCTCCTTCTTGCTTAGCCTTATTTGCTGCAATCAAGGCTGACATAATATCGCCTTTTTCAGCATATGCTTCAGCAAGAACATGAAGTTCTCTAGGACTTAACCAGTTTGAGTTCTGACAAGCAGACAATGCTAATTGAACTGCATAATCTGGATTTTTTAAACTATCATCTTGCAAATATGTTTGTGCAAGCAATGTGAGAATTCTTGGTGAGTTTGGTTCTGATTTTAATCCTTTATGCAAAACTGCATTCGCTTCTGCTGTTTTCTCTAAGGAAAGTAAAATTTCTGCAAATGCAATAATGGCATCTAATGGCACTTGTTTAGCAGTTATAATTTTCTCTAATTCTAAATACCCAGCATGCTCATCTTCAAAATAATATTTATACAAAGCAACAGCAGTTTCATAAATTTTCGAACTATGTTGTTTGTCATAACAAATCTCTGCAATTGCTTTTGCTTCTTGTAACAAGAAATATGGCTCTTGATTATCTACCACACAAAATAAAAATAAGCCTGCTAGATCTTGATCTGCTGGGATCTGCTGTAACGCCCTTCTTAAAGT
>JAGRAS010000286.1 GCA_020434465.1 Bdellovibrionales bacterium
TAGTTTACAAAAGTCACATCTTGATATTCCAACTGCAAGAGCCTGGGCTTATTTTTCTAATGAAATAACCCCTCTTCACATTGCTTCATGGGTAAACCCAGTTTTTAGGAGGTCTGCCTACTATCTTGCTAAAATTCAACCAGTACCAACTTTAGAAAGCTACGGAGAGCTTGAAGATCTTTTAGATCCTGAGTGGGAAGATTCTCTGGGAAAGATTGAATATGGAGAACTAGATAGAAAATATATAATTGAGACACTAGCTCAGGAATCAGGATGGAAAGAAAAAGATTTAAAAGATGATATATGTTTATCAGATATTTTCCCTTACGAAAATGATATTGGTTTAAAACTGTTCACATTATTTCCAGATGTAGATCAGCTTTTACGATTTCCTAATAACGCAACTTTACTTGAGCTAATTAATTTAATTGAGAATAGGTCTGATTCTTAATCTAAACCTAATATTTTAAACTGCTAATTAGTTATAGCATCTATCCAAAAACTCTTTCAGTAGGATTTTGGGAAAGATATAAATAAGTTGCCACTGCCACACAATCAGCAAGAAATCCAGCAGAAACTTCTGGGTCATGGGCTGCACGAGCTCTTGTAAAGGCTTCTTTAACTTTTCTCATAAAGTGCGGATAAGAGGAGTTTTCAAGCGTATTACACATATCTAAAATCGTTGGAAATCCTTTTAGAAACTCCCCGTTGTGAGCTACGCTTGTTGAATTATCCGATTCTAATAATTCCATTTCATAATAATCGTTTATATTTTTAGCGTCCAAATGTTCTGAAACCTTGCGATCATCATAGTGGGAAAGCTTGCAAGCGGTTTCTTTTAGTTCACGAAGAGAAGCTACATCTTTTGGAGTTGTTTTTGTTATAAAATCAAAGGCTAGTTTAAGAATATCAGCCGGCTTTAATTTGTATTCCGGATCATGCAGATGCTGAGCAGCAATAATTGGAGTAAGTAATTCTATCATTCCTTGATTGACCCTGCCCCCACGTCGATTTCTCTTTGACTCAAATTGCGCTTGAGCTGCAAACTGATAAATATTTTCAGGACAAGTATTACTATTGTTAATAGTCTCTGCCATTCTAGCAAAGGCATCAGAAATGTTTATCCCAGCAGTTACAAAGTACTCTAATAATAAATGTCGAGAGACGTTCTGATAACGAGTTGTGCAACCAGCTTTATCAGCAATAGCTTCTATTGAGCAAGCCAAAGCAACGTGGCGCCGAGTGTTGTTAACAGATCTGTTAGAATCTGTATACTGAAATGATTCTGTATACAAACCATCTTTTTCATCTAAAGTTTCTGTTTCTTCGTGAGGCTCACCATAAATATAAGTGGTAAGCACATCATTTTTAAAAAGTCTTTTAATTAAATTCTTAGCGTCAGGATTATATTCCATCATCTTAGTTTGAATTTCTTTGCCACTTAATCCGCGCCTTTCTCCATGCCGAGAATTAATTCTATGCAGTGCGTCAAATACATCAGCTATCGCTAAAATTCGCCCAATCTCAGCAATTTTAATTTTTGTGGGTTCTGAATAATCATGCAAATGTTCGGGCACAACTTTTGGATATTTATTTGGTTGAAATCTGTGGTGCAAAACTACAATGTCAGCAGTAAAATCAAAGGCATCGCGAAGCATTTCATAAGCTACAGCTACATGGCGTTCCATTGCTTTAGAATCTTCTTTTGTCCAGCCATCTGTTTTATTTAAGGTTTCAAGCGGCATTAAGGCTTTACCAATGTCGTGCATCAACCCTGCATAAAGCGCTGCTTTTTGATCCAACTGTAGATAGCTTGCTATTTCTCGAGTAAGTAAGCCTACTCGGATACAATGTTCATAAGTTGGATAATGTTTTTGTTTAAGCGGTGCTAAAAAATCTCTTAGTTTTTGCTGCTGGGCTTTGTTAATTTCTAACTCAATAAAGGCGGCATCAAGGCGATGCTCAAGTGGAAGTGCTGGATCTAGGTATTGAGTATAGTGATCCTGTTTAACAACCTTAAGCCGAGGAACTACCAACCTTGCGTAATCTGGCCCATTAAACCTTCTAGAGTCTTCTGGTTCCAGCAAGTTTCTCATACTCTGTGCCATTTTACTCTCCAAAATGCGAATATCGCTATTTTAAGCACCAGATTGCAATCCTAATAGAAACTAAGTTCTTAACCAATAAAAATTAGATTAAAATAGAGTAATTATCTATACTCATTGAGATATTTCGATCTTTATATTTTGAAAATAGGGTCTTAATTAATTCTACTAAAAATTTGTAATTATTAAACATACTTTCATATCTGTGAAAATTGTTTGACTAATATAAAAATAGTGTTACTATTTTTAATAATAGTAAGAATATCGAAGTTATGGGATCGCACTCTGGAGTAACAACTAATAGTATACAGCATCAAGATAAGCATAGTGGTGCTAACCAAGGCTTAAGAAGCTTTGCAGCTACTAGTAGGGATTTAATTGATAAGCGTATTCGAAACCAGCAAGATGTTGAGAATTTACTCCGCAAAATTGCTGTAATTACTCGAGTATACGGAGATTCAAGTGTTTCGATTCACCCATCACCTATGGGAGGCTGGTCAGTATCAATTTCGAGCGATGCTGAGCAAAAAATTCGACAATTTATCACTGGGGAGATTGAATCAATCGATGAGATTCCTGAAGAGATGCTACGGCCAACCAAACTTTTCTATGATCAAAAGGAAGTCTTAACAGCAGATGAAGATCACGTATTGGCAGCAACCAGCCATGAG
>JAGRAS010000287.1 GCA_020434465.1 Bdellovibrionales bacterium
TGTCAATATTAGAACAATTAGAAAAAAACAACTGCTCCTATCTGATCGTAGGAGGGCTTGCTGTTGTTTTACATGGCAGGGCTCGCCTGACCACTGACATTGATTTGATAATTGCCTTAGATAAAGAAAATTGTCTAAAGGTTTTGAACTGCCTAGAAGAGCTAGGGTTTAAATCCCGTATCCCCGTGAACCCTAAAAACTTTGCTGATGCCAATATTCGCCGAAACTGGATTGAGGAAAAAGGATTAACCGTAATGTCTTTTTATTCAGAAAATGATCCTTTAATTAGTGTGGACTTATTCGTTGAACATCCCTTAGATTATGCAGAAATGCAAAAAAGAGCTGTTTATAAAGATCTTGGGGAAATAAATGTGCTTGTAGCTTCAATTGATGATATAATTGAGTTGAAAAAAATTTCTGGAAGACCAAAAGATCTAGATGACATCGAAGCTTTAGAGTTAATTAAAAATGGATAATCAATCATCAAGTTCAGATAATAAACAGGTTAAATTTCCTTCTCGAAAAGAACTAGAAAAGCAGAACCTTTTATTTCAAGCTCAAAACTCTACACCATTAGAAAGACTAAAGTGGCTAGAAAACCAGCTAAGACTGTTCCATAAGCATATCTTAAGAGAAAGAAATAAATAAACTAACCCTAAAATTTGCTTAGCATACTAAAATCATTATTATTTCTATGTGCTAGAACATGTAGAAAATAAAATGCTTACTGAGCAAGGCTCCTCTCTAGAGCCTAGCCTTGCTAAATTAGAAATTAAATAAAGGCAAAAGAATTAAAGTTTTTACAGAGAAAGAAGCTGCTAGCCTAAAAAAAAACTTTACTCCAAAACAAATTGCTAAAGTTATAAAAAGATTTCCTAAGCTTGTTAAATTACTTAATGTAAAACCCAAAGACTTAAAAAAAAGTATTTTTTAAGAGAAAAGATTTATTTTCTAAATTAACAAAAACAATTAATGAAAATGTAATTAGATCTTCAAAGCTGTTAGGGCTTAGCAAAGCTGCATTTGTTAAAGCTGCCCTAAAACAGCAACAACTTTTCTCTCAAAAACCTGAGACTCTAAATGAAAATGCAACTAATACTTCTAAGCTTTCAGCGCTTAGCAAAGCAGGTTTGTTTAAAATCTCCTGCAAATTTCGCCTATTCAATTGAAAGAAACCTTATGCATTTAATCTGTAGAAGGCTTGTTGCTACAAACTCATCTATATCTTTAAACCCTATAAGCTTTTTATTAAAAAGAATTGAAAAAGTTAATCCAGCAACTATTAAAGATGTACTTCAAAATTTAAGCAAATAACTTATGCAAAAGGCTACTGATCTGCCAATAGACTTTAAGCTGATATCAGACTTAGCAGAAAAATTAGAGCTAATTTTTAACACTAATCTTAAGTCAAAAATTGATATTACAAAGGCTTTTGCTGAATTTACAAAAGCAAATAGAGCGTATAAAAAGAATAGATTGGAAATATCGCTTTAAAGCCTTTATTGGATTATTTTTTTCTGAATTATTAGATCACAATCAAGGCTCTGTGTTATAGTTCTAAAAACTTTGCCCTTAGGAATAAGATCTTGAAATCAGACAAAAGTTTAGAGATTAAATCAGTTATAAAAAAAATAGCTCTTAGAGATCAATGCTTGTCTGAGGCTAAAAAAATAGAAAATGCGCTAAATATTAGCCCACTGGGATCAAGAATTTTAGCTGCTAGAGGTTACAAGGCTGATGAAACTCTAGAGCATTATTTAGTCCCAACGCTAAAAAACGGCTTACCACTTCCAACCGGAATTAAAAATATTGATATTGCCTGTGAACTAATAAAAGAAGCTTTAGAAAAAAAACAAGGAATTGCTATCTGCTGTGACTTTGATGTGGATGGGCTATCCGGAGGATCTCAAGTTTATCATTTTTTAAGAAGCCTAGGTGCAAAGGTAAAAGTGTTTGTTCCTGATCGCTTTAAGGACGGATATGGATTAAATGAAAACACTATTCAGCTTATAGCTGAAGCAAATTTTTCTTTATTACTTACGATTGACTTTGGCACTACAAATGCAAATGAAATTAAACTAGCAAAAGAACTTGGTCTTAAAACTATAGTTATTGATCATCACCATGTTGGCAATCATGATCCACAAGCTGACGCCTTTGTTAACCCCCAACAAAAAGACTGCGGCTTTGCTGATGGGCTTTTATCTGCTGCTGGCCTAGCCTGGTATCTAGTTGTAATGCTTAGAAAATCCCTGCCTGAAGCTAGCCACTTAGATCCAAAAGATTATTTGGATTTAGCATGCTTAGGTACCATTTGCGATATGGTTCCATTAGTTGGCGCAAATAGAATTATTGCTAAGCGAGGCTTAGAATCTTTAAGTAAAACAACACGCCCAGGATTGATTGCGCTAAAGAATGTTGCTGGAATTAATGCAGAAGTTTCATGTTCACATGTTGGCTTTGCTATTGGGCCAAGAATTAATGCTGCTGGCCGCATGGTGCATGGAGATGTAGTAGTTGATTTATTAACAACAGAAAAAACTGATTTAGCTGAAAAACTGGCAAATAAATTAAACAAACTAAATCAAAAAAGACAAAAAGAAGAAGAATGGGTTAGAGAGTCCGCAATCAAAAAAATTCTTTTACAAGACAATCTCCCTGATGGAATAGTTGTTTGGGACGATACATATCATACTGGCGTAATAGGGATTGTAGCGCAGCGAATAGTAGAAGCATTTTACCGG
>JAGRAS010000288.1 GCA_020434465.1 Bdellovibrionales bacterium
ATTAGGTCATTGAAGGATACAATTCGTTCAGGATATAGAACGCCAGATCTCGGTGGTGATTTAAGCACAAAGGATTTTACAAGGGTTTTTTTAAAGTTTTTTATACGCTATAATATATAGTTTATGAACCCTATTGACCTAACAGAAAGAAATTTACCTGAGAACTGTTACCTTTTTAAACATTCAACTGCTTGCCCTGTTTCGCATGGTGCAGCTGAGGAAGTAAAAAAAGGTTCGTTTAATTTGCCGCTTTACTGGGTTAACGTTATTCAGCAAAGAGACTTATCGAATTGGGTTGCAGAAAAGTATCAAGTAAAACACGAATCTCCGCAGTTAATTTTGATCAAAGAAAATAAACCAGTTCAGGTTTGGAATCATAGGGAGATTTATCTAGAGAATTTTACTGTGTAGTTAGAATTCGTATTTAAGAATGTACAGTTAACACGCAATTAAGACTTTGGCTCGATAATAGTTTCTACACCAATCCCTTCAAACTGAGTATGTACTTTACCTGCCCAGAACACTCTAGGATGTAATCTAGTATCTTTTTTAAAGCTACATAAAATTGAAGTATCAGAGTCATAAGCATAAAATTGTTTTTGGCAGCGTTTGGAGATGTCAATTTTGAGCAAGGGTTTATTTTTGCTAAGAGTCTGATCAATGATTTTATTGTTAACAACAAATCTGTATTTCCCAGCTTTTACTTTCAGAACTGGTATGAAAAACACATGATTTTTTGTGTGTAACTCTGGATTTAGCTCAAGGACTTTTAAATTTTTAACTGTGTCGATTGTAAATTTTCCAGTTCTTGAGTGCGCAATAAATGCAGGAAAACTTAAATTAGCAGGAAGTGTCGCTGTAGGAACTTCCCTCAAAGTCATCATTGTCACATTTTTAAATTCGTATGTTAGAACAGGAGGCTTTGCCCTGGCTAACAACCAGTTGTTTCCCATTTCTCTGTGTTCAGCAGTTCCAAAACTTAAGAGATAATCAGATGAGTATGGTCTAAAGTACCCAAAATTTAATAAATGATTAGCATGTGGAAATTCTTTTCTGATCATATATTCTAATGCCATTGAGTCGCCGAGCACAGATACATAAACCGGATGATTTTTTTCCTGGGCTTTTTTAACTAAAAATTCAATTGCTTCACGTTCTCCAGAGACGCCTAGTGGCTGACCACGTTCCATTGCTCCAGCAAGGCCACCCATTAGAGGGTTATAAAACAAGGTATAATGTGGATTCCACGATAAAACGTTAAAAGCCTGTATTATGATTAGTAAGCTGATAACAGAGAATGAAAGATGTTTGGAAAAAGATTTTTTATTAGCGAATCCAATAATTCTTTTTATAGCAAAAACAAAACCAGCAGCAGAAAATATATAAATCAATGGCAGAATTGGTAGAATATATCTAAAGGTTTGTTTTGGAGAAACACTTAATACTGCTGACCAAAAAATTACAGCAAGGAAACAAAATATCAAAAAACTAGCTTTTTCTTTAGCTTTCTCTTGGAAGGTATAGTGAACGCTTGCAAAAATACTAAAAAAGCAGCCAAGTAAGACTAATAAAGGCAGCCTTGTAAAAAATAAAGCTAGATATCCTCCGGGAGGCGGTTCAAGTGCCACATTTTCAAAAGAAACATGGGCAACTTTAGATAAGCCAATAGCCCAAGTCCAAAATCTAGAAAAATTTTCATAAACCACTGGAAACGCTGCTAAGCTTGTACTAAAAAATATAATCAAAAAAAGCAACATGCTTAAGTGAAAAGAGATCTTTGAGTTAGTAATTTTAAATTTTCTATATAGGTAAACTGCTAAAATTAACAACAAGCTCGAAATTGCAACTAATAACTCAACTTCATTAGCAAGCCAGTTTCCTCTTCTCCACAAAAACCTTGCTACCGGGGTTGTAATCCCTAATCTTACTCTGTAGTCACCAAAGTGATCCCATAATCGGGTATAAATCAGAGCAAAAAATATATGCCCGACAATCACAGCCCAAATATCACTCCAAGTTATAAAATCGAAATTTCTTTTATTTTTAAATGCTAACAAAAATCGTATTATTTTGTATAAAACAAAAATCACTACAAGAGACGCGGCAGTTGGTTTTGTAGCAACAGAAAGTCCCCAAAAAACACCTGCAAGAAGTTTTGTAGGTACGCTTGCGTTTCGTATTGAGAAAACATAAAGCAAAATACAGCAGGTAACCAGTAAAGTTAAAATAGAATCTAAATGTGCCATTCTTGAACAGCCAATATGTTCCGGATCTAGAGCAAATAAAAATGATGTTAAAGTTGCAGTTTCAAATCCTAATATTGGATTTATTGTGTACAATAAAAGTGGGAAAACTATAGATGAAACTATTGTATTGCCAAAACGAGATGCATCAAGCTTGTAGATATAACTTGCGTCACCTTCAGTAACTGAATTTTGTAAATTTATTTTTTCTGCAACAAGCTGTGATGCAGCCATTACTGTTGCAGGAGGTATCCCTGGGTGACCTAAGTGAGTCGTAGCATTTTTTCGTTTATTTTTTAATTTAACAGCAAGTTGTGAGCTTCTAACTACCCATAGTCTTTCATCAGGTTGAAGACCTAAGTGTTTAAGTTCGTTCATGCGAACAAAAATAGCTAACAAAAAAACCAATAAAGCTGTTATATGAAGGAGTAGTTTTGGTTGGATTCCCGCTTTGAACATTTCAAAAACTCAACTTT
>JAGRAS010000289.1 GCA_020434465.1 Bdellovibrionales bacterium
TTTGAAATTCATCAACATAAAAATAAAAATCTTCACGCTTTTCTTCTGAAACATCAGCTCTAGACATTGCTGCTTGATAAATTTTTGTAACTGCAATTGAGCCAAGTAAGGATGCATTTTCTTCGCCTAAAATTCCTTTAGATACTTTCATAAGGAGGATTTTTTTATTATCCATTATCTCTCTAAAGTTAATTTTGTTATTTGGCTGAGCTACTATATTTCTAATCATATCAGTCGCTAGAAACTGACCTACTTTATTTAATAATGGAGTTATAGCTTCATTGTCGTATGTTCTTGACCAGCCTTGAAACTCGTTTACCCAAAAGTTTTTAACTACGCTATCTTTAATATTACTAATAATAAACTGCCTATATTGTTTATCAGTAAGCATTTTTAAAATAGATAAAATGCTTGTCTCTGGAGAATCTAATAAAGCAATTGTAGTATAGCGCAGTAAGTGCTCTATTCTTGGCGACCAATTGCTACCAAATAGCTTTTTAAAGATTTCAATAAACCCAATAGTTACTCTCATTTTTTGTGTTTCAGAAACTTCCTCCAGTGGATTAAAAGAAACTGGATGCTCAATATCTGAGGGATCAAAAAGAATAACATCATCAATTCTATTTTCTGGGATTAACTTAAGAACATTGTCTACTAAATCTCCATGAGGGTCTAAAACAGCAATTCCCTTTTGCTGCTCAAGGTCATTTTTTATAAGAAGCTCTAAAAGTTTTGACTTTCCAGATCCTGATTTTCCAAGAATATACAAATGCCTTCTTCTGTCATCACGCTTAATTCCAAATGGAACAGAATTGCCTCTAAAATTTGTTTTCCCAAAGAAAGATATTTCTTGACTTTTAGTATCACACGGCAAGTCTTTAGGCGGAGAGCGTCTTTTAGATAGTATTTGAATGATGTTTGGTATTTCATTTTCATTAGGTAAGTGAAATAAAGTAGCAAGCTCTTTCGCAGATAGGTAAGAACATTTTCCAAGCGAGCGTTTAAAAAAAACACTCATCTGCGAACCTCTAATTTTTTTGCAAATCTTAAATTGATTGAAATCTAAAGTGTTAAATGATGAAAATGCATTAAGGATCGACTCTAGTGAGTTGTCTTGCTTTTCTTGATCTTGGTTAGAAAAAAGACCAATTCTAACGGTAACGGAAAAAATCCTAGAGTTCAGTTTTTCATTGATAGCAGTATCAAAATTTTTAGCCACACCACTTTTAAGCCAATACTTAAGATTGAAACCTCGACCTATTTTCTCGCTCCGTTTAAGATTATTCATCTGAAAATAGTGAGCTCCAGTATCAGGTTTTGGTTTTGTGATAAATTGTATCCACACGGTGTTGTCTGAGACATCTTGAGAAATTGCACTTAAAACTGCAGAGAGAGAATCGCCCTCAAACTCAGGATATGTTTTTAGAGGTAAAAGGTTATTTTTTTTAAGAGCAATTTCAGCTCCAATAGCGGATCTAGCTTCTTTTAACTTTTCAAAATTGGGAACTTTCGTAATTTCTGCATCAGGTAATAATGCATAAATTTTGCCTGCAAGTAAGGAGCAAGTTGAGGAACTGCCGCTAAAATAAAAACCAATATTTTGTCTTGAAGAAACTATCTCAAAACTTAAAACATCTTTAGCGAAAGTTTGGTGAATTTGATTTAAGATCTCATGAAATGCTTTAGCATTCTTGTCATTACCAGAAGGTATTTTAATCAAAAAAGTTTCCATATTACTAAGTATAGACTTCATTAAAAAAACAGTCTTGGCAATAAACAATCTCTTTACGCTCGGGTGAGAAGCTAGAAGGGGTTTCTTTATTACAATTTATGCAAGTCCTTGTATAGAGATCTGGTTGATTTCTCCATTTAAGCATTTCAAGATGTCTTTGATTGGGATGTTTTCGAGGAATTGGAAGTTTGAACTTCTTATATAGGTGTATTTCAGGTTTTGAGAGTCTAAAAGGTAAATTAGTATCCTCGCAGATAATTGTTTGCTCGCTTAGTGATAAATCGATTTGATCGATGTGATCTGGTAGTTCAGATGATTTTATGGTTTTAGCTGTTGCTTTGTTAGCTTTTTCATAATCTTCCCACCAAGCGCCTATAGATAAAGCCTGATCTTTATTTAGGGGGAAATAAAGTTGAGCCGTAGTTTCATTGTAGCCGAATGCTGAAAGTTTCTTAGGAAAGAAATCTCCCCAGGTTCCAGATTCTTTAAATTGTTCAATGATCTTTTTACAAATAGTAAGATAATCGTCTTTGTTATATTGTTTATTAAGTATGCAGTATTCAGCGTTTCTTGTTCCAACACAACCAAACGAATTTTTTGTTTGATAACAATTCATTAAATAAAATGAATCAGAACAATTATGAGATTCTATTATAAAGGCAGAATTGTACAATCCAGTTGAATTAACTGCTTGATAAACTAAGCCGGAACAATCGTAAACAGCATATAAATCCTGAGAGTTAAAATTTCTACCACCTTCAAAAACAAAACTGCAATCTTCAGATTCAACTGTTGTGAAACAGTTGTTGCAGTTTTTTGAATTATAAATAAAGTCACCAGAGCAGTTCTCATTTCTGTTCATATCGCATGCAGGGTAGGGCATGTTTAAGTAGAACTCCTCTACTTGTTTTAAAAGTGATTTTATTTGCTTATAAGAACCACGATTAAAGAGTTCTATATGTTTATTATATTCTTC
>JAGRAS010000028.1 GCA_020434465.1 Bdellovibrionales bacterium
ATTGAGCTGATTCCAAATAAGGCAGATAATAGCTCAGCTCTGCCAACAATGCTTGCTACAACTTCTACGCGCAATGGATTGATTGCAAACCAAAGTGATGCCAGAAAAGATAGAGTTAGGTTTTTACAAATTTCCCTTACTAACAAAAAAACTAAACAGGTAACTGTAGCGAGAAGTAAGATGTTAAAAAGATGGTAGCTAAGTGGATTTAGTCCGAAGAGTAAGAAATTTATCCGATAAGAAAATACAGTTAATGGGCGATAGACATCGCCGGGAAAAGTTGCTTCAAAAAAGGGGAAAAGAACAGATTCAATCGAGATTTCATTTGTTTTTAAGAAGTCATGAAAATGGATCTGGTGAAAATCGTCATAGCTGAAGTCAAAAAAAAGACTTGGTAAGAATATAAAGAAAGGAATAAGCCAAGAAATTAAAGCAAGTCTTTTATGATTAACTTTAAAGAGTTTAAAAAATTCCTCAAAAGGTTTTTTTCGAATATAAGTCATGCCTAATTGGATTATAGGATTGAAATATTATCAATAGGAATACCTCGGTAATTTGCTATAAGATGCAGCATTATCTCTGCTAATTTAAAAGTAATTAACTTAAAGCCAGAGATCCCTTGTGAAATGAATGCTGCGTAGTAGCTAAAAATAGTTAAGTTCATTGCGATAACGTAGATGATGCTTACATTAAAGCCGCCTCTAGTTTCGGTAAAATCTGACTGATGTGGAGAAATATCTCTAATGTTCATTAAAAAATCCATGCCATAGCAAATGCCAAGAACTGCTGTTAAGAGATAGTGTAAATCACGTAGGAAGATCCAAGAAATTGCAGTAACTGGCAATGAAAACAAAGGCACCCAATATGGAGCTAGCGAAATGAAGGCATTGTATGCAGCCGTCGATTTTGTGTATGCATATTCAAAATGTCCAGACTGTTCTTTGATATTCCATCCCTTTGCTTTATTACCAGCAAAGCCTGATATTAGTGAATGTTTAAATTCATGAAAAAAAACTGACCAATGCCCTTGAATAAAATAGTGGGCAATAGCAATGCCAGCAAAGAATGTGATTAAAAAACTAATCCAAGGTAAAATGGAATTGGTGTCTATAATTCCTATGTTAAGAACAATATTAACTGGGCCTAAAAAACATAGGAATATTAGTGAGCAAAAATAGGCTAAGCCGCCTACTTTTCCTTCATGTTGTTTTTCTTTCTTTCTAAAAATCACACTAAGATCTTATCAATCCTTGGCTCACTTTAGCAAAAAGAAAAGCAGTCTTAAACAATACAATTTAAGATAAAGATTTTATAGCTGGTAGCGTTTTACCTTCAAGCAGGGTAAGAAAGGCGCCTCCCCCTGTGCTGATATAGTCAAATTTATGGTTAAGTTCCATTTTATGGATTGCTGCATCTGTGTCGCCACCACCAACTAATGTTAAGCCATGGGCGTTAGCCAAATGCTCACACATAGACGTTGTTCCCTCTGCAAAGTCCTCATTTTCAAAAGCTCCCATCGGACCATTCCAAATTATTGTTTCTGCGGTTTGCAGAGCCTCTTTGTAAAGTAAGCTAGTTGCAGGTCCAATGTCTAAGGCCATGCTATCTGCTGGAATTTCTTGTGCTGTAACTGCTCTTCCTAGGCCTTTTGAGTTTAAAGAAGGCCCGACAACGAAATCTACTGGGAGATATAGTTTGCAATCTCTTCTTGCAAGTCTTCCTATCAGCTCAATTACCTTACCAAATAGTTCTGGTTCAAATAAGGATCTTCCCATTTGCGCACCTTGCGCTGCAAGAAAAGTATTTGCCATTGCACCGCCGATAATAATTTTGTCTGCCTTATCAGCTATATTGATTAAAGCTGTAAGTTTTGAAGAGACTTTAGCTCCTCCAAGGATTACACAAAGTGGCCGTTTAGGATTATCTAGAGCTTTAGAAGTAAATTCTAGCTCTTTTTGCATTAATAAGCCTGCTGCCTTTTCACTAAAAAAGTTTGGAACTCCAACCATAGATGCATGCTCGCGATGTGCTGTTGCAAAAGCATCATTAACAAACACGTCAGCAAGGCTAGCTAAACTCTTTGAAAAGTTTGCGTCATTATTTTTTTCGCCAGCATGAAAGCGTAAGTTTTCAAGTAGGATAACTTGACCAGGCTTGCTATTTTTAACCATATTCTCAACTTCAGCCCCAATACAGTCCGGAGCAAGTGGTACTTCCTGACCTAAAAGCTTTGATAATGCTTCAGCTGCGGGAGCTAAGCTTGCCTTCTGATCTGGTTTGCCATTTGGGCGTCCTAAGTGAGAAATAATTATTGCTGTACCCTCATTTTCAATAATGTACTTTATTGTGGGGATGGTTTGTTTGATTCTGTTTAGGTCAGTAATTTTGCCATTCTTATCTAAAGGTACATTTAAATCTGTTCTAACTAGTACTTTTTTTTCTTTTAAATTTAGATCGCTTAAGAGTCTCATTTTAAATTCCAGTTCCTTCATGGATAAAGATTGTATCGATTTTTAGATCTTCGGCAAGTTTATTCATTAAAGCTTTTGGACCAACTGTTTCAGTTGCGTAATGTCCCGCAAAAATTGCATTCACACCAAGCTCTTTTGCAGCGTGGTATGCTTCATGTTTCGGTTCACCAGAAATTAATAAGTCAAGATTTTGCTTATAAACTTCTTCAATCGCAATGCTGCCTGAACCTGTGACTACTGCAACTTTTGAAACTTGATCATTACCAAAGTCCAAAATTAATGGATCAATTGCACCATCTAATGTTGCCAAACGCTCAGTAAAGTAGTTCAAAGTCACAGGTTTATCAAGAGACCCAGAGCATGCAATAAATTTTCCATTAAAATCTAAAAAGGGTTGGAGTTTGCTTAATCCAAGAATTTTACCTAATGTATAGTTGTTTCCTACTTCAGGATGAGCATCGAGTGGTAGGTGTGAAGCATACAGTGAGCAGCCTGAAGACAAAAGAGCATAAATCTTTTCTCTTAAGACACCTTTAATGGGATTTAGTTTGTTCCAAAAAATCCCATGATGCACCACTAGCAGATCTGCTTTATTTTTTATTGCAGATTCAATTACACTTAATCCAGCATCAACAGCGAAAGCAATTCGCTTAAGCTCGTGGTTTTTTGCTTCAACTTGCAGTCCGTTTAATGAGGCATCGCTATAGGATGCTGTATCCAAGAGAGTGTCTAAATAGTCAATAATTGTATGCAGTTGTATCATTAAAAACTTGAATTCATTCCTAAATCTAGCCCTTAGAATTTAATAAGCCAGGCTTAAGGATATTTACTTTGTTAAGCATAATCGTTATTACTACAGCTCTGTTTTTTAATTTATTTTGTGAAATTTAGCAAAAACTTAACCCAAGTTGGAAAAAGCGTAAATGGCCTGGTTCTCAAGAAGAAAAGCTCCAAAACCGACTCCTGAGTTGCCTGACAAGTTACAAATGCCGGATGATATTTGGACTAAGTGCCCAGGATGCGCTTCTATTCTCTATACAAAGGAGCTTAGAAGGACGTTTGGTGTTTGCGCTAAGTGTAATTATCATTTCAGGCTTAATGCTCAGCAGAGGATACCCCTGCTTGTTGATAGACATTCTTTTGTTGAGACTAATTCTAATCTTCGATCTACTGATCCTTTAAACTTTAAAGACTCAAAAAAGTATAAAGAACGTTTAAAGAAGGCAGAAAAAAGTAGCGCTTCTAATGAGGCAGTGATTACAGGAAGAGCTAGAGTTTTAAATGTTCCTATTATGCTCGGAGTTTTTGATTTTACCTTTTTAGGCGGCAGTATGGGATCTGTTGTGGGTGAAAAGTTAGCTCGTTTAGTTGAGGATGGAGTTGAAGAAAAACGCCCAGTAGTTATTATCTCAGCATCAGGCGGAGCTAGAATGCAGGAAGGAATTTTCTCTCTAATGCAGATGGCTAAAGTTAGTGCTGCTTTAGCGCGTCTAGGTCAGTTTAGAATTCCTTATATTTCAGTTCTCACTGATCCTACAACCGGTGGGGTAGCAGCATCATTTGCAATGCTAGGTGATGTTATTGTTGCTGAGCCAAAAGCGCTTATTGGATTTGCTGGGCCACGTGTGATTGAACAAACTATTAGACAAAAACTACCAGCAGGTTTTCAAAGAGCTGAGTTTTTGTTGGACCATGGAATGATTGATAGGATAATTCAAAGATCAGATCTTAGAGAAGAGCTTGCTAAAATCCTTAGAAACTTTGGGTTTGGTGCCTAAGGCTCTTTGAAACTCTTGGGAAAGGCTTTTTTAAACGAAAATTTTTAAATCTATAACGTTGTTATTTTAGTGCTATCCAAAAAGCTCTCTGGTGCATTTTATCAATAAAAAGTAGCTTAGTTTAAGTTAAATAAAATAATTACTTAGTTTTAGTGAGCATTTAGCGTGCATAGTTATATTTATAGTTCAAGGCTTTTGGCTGTACTTGGATTAATAGTTCTTAAGCTTTTAACTTGGCCTAATTTGGTTTTAGGCCAAACAGTAGAATCGCCCGATGCCAAGCATTTATTTGAGCAGCAAGCAGAAAACGTTGAAAAGGCCAAAAAGAAATTAAAGAAAGAGTTGCTAACAGCAGATGCGCCAGCGAATCAGGATGTAGATTTTCAAGCTCCTGAAATGGAATTTTTGCAAGATAAGAATACGCTAAAGGGGAAGGGAGGTGTTGTAATTTCTGCTCCAGGGCTTCAAGTGCAAGCCGAAGCAGCAGAGTTTAATCTGGATAGTAAAGAATCTAATTTGCATGAGAAGGTTTTAATAACAAGCTCTGATGGTGTTATTAGTGCTACTGAAGGTGAATTTAATGTTGATAAGGAGACTGGAACTTTTGAGAATGCTGAGTTCGGAATAGATAATGACGGTTATAAGGTTTTTGCTGAAGATGCTGAGAAAAAGTCTGAGTTTGAATATCATCTTGAAGACTGTTTTTTTTCAACTTGTCATTGTGATGATGGCACGAGCCCTTGGAGTATTAATTCCTCAACTGCAAACATAACAGAAGAGGAGTATGCCCATACCTACAATACTTTTGTAGATTTTCATGGAGTTCCTATTTTCTACACTCCTTATTTGGGTTTTCCAGTTAAACAGGAAAGACAGTCTGGTTTGCTTGTGCCTGAGTTTGGTTATAGCAGCAGGGACGGAGCCTATTTGAAGCAGCCTTTGTTTGTTGTGTTAGATGATCATACTGATGTAACTTTTTCACCTTTTATTGAAACGGAGACTCGCGTAGGTTCTCAAGTAGATTTTCGTAAAGCTTTTTCAAAATATCACAACTTAGATTCAAGGTTTATTTACTCAAATGAAGCAAAAAGAAATGGTGAGTTGCGTGGCACAAGAGTTGATGGATTAGTAGATCCTACTTTTGATGAAGATCGCTATGGTGGTTATTACAAGCATGTTTGGCGAAGCGACTCTGATGTTATGATTCCATCAAGTTTTATAGCTGATATTCACCTTGTAAGTGATGATTTGTTTTTGCGCGAATTTGATGATGAGGAGATTGGCAAAAGGTTCTCAAGGTATACTACATCTATAGTTGCTTTAAGCTCGCAGTTCTCAGACTATGTGTTTGGCTCAGTTTCTGGAGAGTTTAACCAAGCAATTGAGACTGACGATGATTTAGTTTTTCAAAGGCTACCAACGTTTTCTTTAGTTGGAGCAAGAAGTTTTCGGCCGTTTGGTTTTAATCCTTATGGTCTTAAAGTGGTTCCAAAAGTTGAGCTAGAGGCTGTAGATTTTGTTAGAAAAGATGGTTTTGATGGCTGGCGATACAATTTAGCTCCTTCAGTAAAAATTCCATTTCATTATAAAAACTATTTTAATAGTGAATTAGAGCTTACAGCATATAAAACTATTTATGACCTTGATGAAGTAAGGAATCCGAGTGATGGAAGTTTATTAGATGATTCTCAGGAACGTGATATTTACTCAATTAGTTATAAAGTTGGAACTGGAGTAGAGAGAGTTTATGAGCTAGAGGAGGGGAACTGGCTTACAGCATTAACTAGTTTAGGATCTCGTAATCAAGATTTAAGACTGCGCCGTTTAAAACATAAAATTGACCCTTTTGTTAGGTATACCTATACACCTTTTGAAGATCAGAATGATTTGCCATTATTTGATTCTTTTGATCGTATTCGTGAGCGTAGTGTCTTTACCTATGGTTTTAATACGAAGCTAGCAGGGAGATTCACTCCGCTTCATGGTGCGGGTGAGGATATTACTGAACTTACTCCTCGAGTAGATGAGATTCCATCTTTATTTAGTGATCAAGCTTTGTCTGATCTTGGGGGGCTTGATGAGTTGCCTCATGGTAGTGCAGTGAGCATGAAAAATGGGGAAGTCCGAGATTTAATTGAATTTGGTCTAAAGCAAAGTTATGACTATACCAAAGATACCAAACCAAATGGAGGTGATCCATTTTCAGATATTAATGCAGTTTTTGGTCTATATCCAACTCGTGATTTTGCGTTAAAACTTGAATCAAATATGAATTATCAAACTGGTTATCTTAGTTCCTGGGGAGCTAGCGGGCATTTTAGGGATGATCGAGGTGATAGCATAAGAACGCGTTATTCATATATTGATAATAGTGTAAGTCAGCTAGAAGGTAACTTAGAGTTAATCTTAAATGAGAGATTTAGAGCTGGCTATTATGCTCGTTTTGATGATCGTGAAAGTGAGTTTGTTGAAAATCGCTTTGCATTGAGATTAGCAAGTGCATGTGATTGTTGGTTCTTTGATATTGGATTTGATGAGAGATCTAATCCCAATAAAAATCGGGTCTTCTTTTCATTTACCTTTGGAGGTTTAGGAGACATTACTCAAAAAACTTCTTATGATGAAGAGAGATAGTAATTCATTAATTTTCTAGGATGTTTAAATAAATAATGAAGATATTATTGTTTGGAGGTAGTGGGCAACTTGGGCTTGAAGTTTCAAAGCGCGCATTAGATTTAAATTTTGAACTGATCTCGCCGGTTATTAATGAGCTTAATATCACAGATAGAGAGCAAGTTTTATTTCTTACAAAGAAGCTTAAACCAGAGATTATTATTAACGCCGCAGCTTATACTGCAGTTGATAAAGCTGAAGAAGAATCGGAGTTGGCTTTCTCTATTAATAGAGATGGAGCGGGTTATGTTGCTGAGGCTGCTAAGCAAATAGGCTCTCGTTTATTTCATATTTCAACAGATTACGTTTATCCTGGCACAGGAGATAAGCCAATTTTAGAAACTGATGAAACTGATCCCTTAAGCGTATATGGTAAAAGTAAGTTAGCTGGAGATGAAACAGTTCTTTCCACTTATAGTGAAGGTTCTCTTATTTTAAGAATCTCTTCACTCCATGGTCGCTACGGCCATAATTTTATTCATACAATGCTGAAGCTTTTTTCTGAAAAAGATGAATTAAAGATCGTATCTGATCAGGTTATGAGTCCTACGTGGGCAGGCTGGTTAGCAGAAGTCTTACTTGATCTGAGTAGGATTGAATGCAAGGGGATAGTTCACGCATGTTGTCAAGGTGAAGTTAGTTGGTACGGATTTGCTGAGGAAGCGTATAAAATTGCAGAACCGCACCTTTCAAGGTCTAGTAAGCTAGAACTTGTACCTATTCCCGCAGTTGAGTATCCTACTCCTGCAACTCGTCCCAAGTATTCTGTGCTAGATTGCAGGAAATTAACTGGTTTATTAGGAAGAGAGCCAATTCCTTGGCAGGAAGGTTTAAGATATCATTTAAGTGAGTTAGGATATTAAACCAATGTCAGAAACAAAAGTTAAAATAGTTATATTAGCCGGCGGTCAAGGAGCTAGGTTCTGGCCGATCTCAAGAAAAACAAGCCCCAAGCAGTTTTTATCAATAAGCACTAGTGGCGAAAGTTTAATACAAGCTACGCATTCAAGGACTTTTGAGCTATCTACTATGGGAAATCCTCTAGTCGTTACAAATGTGCTACACCAAAAATTGGTTAAAGAACATTTGCCTAATGCTGAAATTATAACTGAGCCAGTAGCAAGAAACACTGCTCCTGCAATTGGACTAGCAGCTTTATTTGTAAGAAAGCAAGACCCTGATGCTGTAATGATATCTTTACCTGCAGACCATGCAGTTAGTGATAATAGAAAACTTAGAGATACTTTGGAAATTGCTGTTAAACACGCAAGTGATAGTGATGATTTAGTTACTATAGGTATTAAACCCTCATTTCCAAACACAGCCTATGGCTATATCAAAAAAGGTACTGAGCTTAGCTCAGATTGTTTTAAGGTTTCTCGGTTCTTTGAAAAACCAAATCAAGAGCGTGCACAGAATTATTTTGATTCTGGAAATTACTATTGGAATTCTGGAATGTTTATTTGGAAAGCTTCTGCTTATTTAGATGCTGTCGAAAAGTTTATGCCTGATTTATACCAGGCTTTAAATAGAATTGATGGCGCTCTTGGAACGCCACAACAAGATCAGCTTATTCAAAGTGAATTTGAAAAGCTTGAGTCAGTTTCAGTTGATTTTGGTATTTTGGAACATGCAAATAATTGTGTAGTTGTTCAAGCGAGTGACTTTGGCTGGAATGATGTTGGTTCTTGGGATGCCTGGGCCGAGCATTTTAGTAAGGACTCTAATAATAATTTACTGCATGGAGATGTTTTGGCGATTGATTCAAAGAATTGTACTATTCATTCTGATCATAAAATTACAGCAATTGTTGGAGCTAAGGATTTAGTTGTTATTGACTCAGGAGATGCATTGCTTGTTTGCCCGCGTTCTAGGGTCCAAGATGTAAAAAAAATAGTAGAAGAGTTAAGAAGAATTGGTAGAGATGATTTAACATAGGATTAGAAATGTCAAAAAGAATCGCATTAATAACTGGTGTGACTGGTCAAGATGGTTCTTATTTAGCTGAGTTTCTACTTGAGCAGGGTTATCAAGTATATGGCATGGTCAGAAGATCCTCAGTTGAGAAGTTTGAACGAATAAATCATTTGATAGATAAAATAGAATTGGTTCAAGGAGATCTTCTTGATCAGCATTCCTTGATATCAATTTTAAAAGAAACCGCACCTTCTGAAGTTTATAATCTTGCTGCGCAGAGCTTTGTACCTACAAGTTGGAGACAGCCTGTGTTAACCTCTGAGTTTACGGCTATTGGAGTTACAAGGCTGCTTGAGTCGATTCGTCTAGTAGATCGTAGTATTAAATTTTATCAAGCCTCAAGCTCAGAAATGTTTGGTAAGGTAAGAGAAACACCCCAAACAGAGTTGACTCCTTTTTATCCAAGATCACCCTATGGGGTTGCTAAGGTGTATGGCCATCACATAACGATAAACTATCGAGAATCCTATGGGCTTTTCGCTGTATCTGGCATTTTATTTAACCATGAGTCACCGCGTCGTGGGCTTGAGTTTGTTACTAGAAAAGTAACAGACGGAGTTGCCAGGATTAAACTTGGATTAGTAGATGAGCTTAGATTAGGAAATTTAGATTCAAAAAGAGATTGGGGTTTTGCTGGTGATTATGTCAGGGCTATGTGGTTGATGCTGCAACAAGCAAAGCCTGATGATTATGTAATTGCAACTGGAGAAACTCACTCAGTAAGAAAGCTGGTCGAAACAGCCTTTGATCATGTTGGTCTTGACTGGGAGAAATATGTAAAAATTGACAAGCGATTCTTGCGCCCTGCTGAAGTTGATCTTTTAGTCGGAGACTCGTCTAAAGCAAATAAAGAGTTGGGCTGGAAGCCAACGGTGACATTTGAAGAAATGATTAAGATGATGGTTGATGCAGATCTAAAGCGAGTAGAAGCTGGCGGAACAAACCATACATTTAACCAATAAAGAATTTATGCGCGCATTAGTAACAGGTGTTTGTGGTTTTGTTGGAAAATATCTAGCAGATTATCTTGTGGAATATGGTGATACTGTTGTTGGTACTTATCTGCAAGCTGAACCGCAAAATGTTACATGGCAAAGCACTTATCTTGATATCTCAGATTTTAAATCCTGTTACAGTTTAATTAAACAGTTTAAGCCTGACGTTGTATATCATCTTGCGGGTATTTCATTTGTCCCAGAAGCCGAAGAGAACTTTACTAACGCTCTTGTTATAAATGTTGGTGGCGTAAATAATATTGCAAGAAGCTGCCACTTGCTTGAAAATAATGCAAAAATTTTAATAATTAGTTCTGCTGAAGTCTATGGTAGGATTAAGCCTGAATTTCTTCCTTTGTCTGAAACTACACCTATCAATCCTGCTAATAATTATAGTTTATCTAAAAGAATGGCTGAGCTGATTGCTCCAAGATACGAGCAGTTTAACACTATTAGTTCTGTAACACTTAGACCATTTAATCATATTGGCCCCGGGCAAAATAATCGTTTTGTGGCATCAAGTTTTGCCTATCAGCTTGCATTAATAGCAAATGGGAAGGAGGCACCGGTTATCAAAGTTGGAAATTTAGAAGCTCTTAGAGATTTTTCAGACGTTAGAGATATTATAATAGCCTATCGTCTTGCTGCTGAAAAAGGCCATGGAATTTATAATTTGGGATCGGGCATAGCAACTCCAATTCAGTATCTACTTGATCACTTGATAAAAATTTCTGGGTTAAAAGTAAGAATCGAGAAAGATATGGAAAGAATGCGACCATCGGAAGTCCCTGAAATTAGGGCAGACTGTTCGAAAGCTTTAAGGGATTTAGGTTGGAAAACGCAAAGAAGCTTAGAGCAAAGTTTAGCTGATATTTATAAGTTCTGGTTTGATAACTTAAAAACCTAAATTTCTTTAAAA
>JAGRAS010000290.1 GCA_020434465.1 Bdellovibrionales bacterium
TGCAGAAATAAAGGTGCCCATGTCAATTGAATTATTAATATTCAATGGAGTGAGGTACAACCATGGCAGGTTCAAAGATATCTGATCGTCTAAGCATTAATCTAAATAAAGCTTCTAATGACATTTTTAAGTCATCATCTAAACTAGCAAGCGGTAAGAGAGTAAACAATGCCTCTGATGACGCCGCTGGATTAGCAATCATTAATCAGCTCTCTGCAAGTATTGATACCAGTGCTCAAGCAGTAAGAAACATTAGTGATGGCTTTTCACTTACTCAAATAGCTGATGGAACACTATCCAATTTAAATGAAATCAGCACACGTCAAGCTGAATTAGCTACTCAAGCAGCTAATGGAACTTTATCAGATGAACAAAGAGCAACTTTAAATCAAGAATTTCAAGCTTTAGAACAAGAAAAACAAAGACTAGTGGATAGCACTGAGTTCAATGGTAGGCAGCTATTCAATCAAGGAGAAACTGATATCCAAGTTGATACTGATGGTTCAGCGAACTCTTCGCTTGCATTGCCTTCTTTATCCTCGTCAAATTTAACTGACAATACTTTAGATATATCCACAGCTTCTGGTGCTCAAGCTGCTTTAGGAAGCCTTGATAGTCAGATAGCAGCAACATCTTCTGCTAGAGGCGAGCTTGGTGCTTTACAATCAAGACTTGCTACTGCATCTGAAAATTTACAATCTAGACAACTTGCCGAGGCAGAAGCAAGAGGAAGAATTGAAGATGTAAATGTAGCTGATGAAACTGCAAAATTAGTGAGCGCCAGAATTAGACAGGACTTTGGCACCGCTTTAAGCGCACAAGCAAACCTTTCAGCCAAAACTGTTTCTAAACTAATTAGCGGCGGCTAAGAAACTTTTGAAATAAATTAGCGAATACTTCCTTATAATGGAAGATTCAAGTTTATTTCAACAAAAAGCATTTAGCCTATTTGATTTATTAGTAACTCTTGCGCTTGCTAGTACTGCAATTGCTATTTCAATCCCTGCCTTATCCGAAATATATAACTATAATCAAGCTAAACTTGCTGCAAAATCAGTTGCTGAGTTCATTGAACAGCAAATTCTCATTGCAAATGCAAATGAAAGTATTATTAGAATTCAAGACTCAAATCGCCTAATAGCCCAAAATGGTTCAAGCGAAAAAAGTTTAACTCTTAATAATATAAATCTTCGGTTTGCATCAAACTCTCAAAGTTATCTGAAGATTTACTCTAATGAAGTCTCATATCCAGGAACAATATTAGTTGAATCAGAAAATGAAAATGTATGTGCAGTTGTGCTTTCTTTAAGAAATAGAACTAAAATCTTATGTTAAAAAACGGGTTTGGTATTTTAGAATTATTAATAAGTCTTGCAATACTTTTGCTTTGCACAGCAGCTGTAAACTTTATAATACTATTTGCAATAAAATCCTCTTCTAGATCTTTTAAAAAATTAGACCATTATATCCAAGATAATAATTGGGAAATTCAAGAATTAATCGAGAAATGTGACTACGAAAATCCTAATTTCGCTAAATGCAGTAAAACTGGTGACCCCGACAATAGTTTAAAATATCAAATCAAGTCACAATGAAAAAAGCTTACACAAGTTTAGAATTGTTAATTGCCTTAGCAATTTTTTCGGCGGTTCTCTATCCTTCATTTAATTTAATCATAAGCTCAAGCGCATATTTTATAAAACTAAAAAAACAAGCTGAATCTACTAAAACACTTGTCAAAACCAATTCCCTACTTAAGAGTGTATTTAAGCGTTTAGATAGCTACCCTTTTCAACTCCCACCAGTAATACATGCAAGAGGACAAATTAAATTCACTGATGGAAGCGAAAACCCTGTAGTAGAATCAAACATCAGGCCTAATCCAAACAGCGACGCAATTACCAGCATTTCTTTAAATACAAACTCTATTTATAGAATTTCAGAGCCAATTACAAATAGTGAAAACTTAGAGTTCATTGCTTGCCTTAATTTTCAAAACAATCAACACGACTTAGATGCGAAAACATTCATAGCTATCTCACTTGATAGCCTTTTTGAACTTACAGGTGAAAGTAAAAGAATACTTGGCGTGCCAAACTGTAGAAAATTCTTGTTGCAAAAAACAAAAAGTATGATTGTGCCAATAGCGGAAGTCACAAATTTAGAGCTTATACGTATTCTTATTCCAGTTAGCGCCTATTCAACAATGTATTTAGATAACTCTGGAAAACTTAGATATTTAGGCCACCGAGGAAGTACAAATATTGAAAATCAACCACTTCTTGAAAACTTAGAACAACTAAACTTGGGCTTAGAATATGAACATGATTTGTATAAATTAAGCGTTGAATCAAAATCAGTTTTTGACAAAAAGCTAAACTTTTCATTTGTGAATCAAATCTCAAGAATCAGCAAATTTAGCTATTTAAACTCATTAGAATAATCATATGCAAAAAAACTCAGGAATAATTCTATTATCAGTAATTAGCATTGTATCAGTACTAAGCATAATTGCTTTATATATTTTTCAAACAGCTTATGGCACTGCTAAATTGTGCAGTAGCTACGTAATGTCCCAAGCTCTTGTTAAAAAACAGAGTGAAATCTTACTTAACAATTTAGCGGCTGAAAGTAGAAACGGTAATTTTAGATGTATAAGCCAGGATGCTTCTAATTCTATTTATAAAATTTGTTTTATTGACTCA
>JAGRAS010000291.1 GCA_020434465.1 Bdellovibrionales bacterium
TAATCATCTTTGCATATTCAAGCGTATTATCTCTAAGAATTGTCGCAGCTTGTGACATAAGCTTTGCTCGTTCTTCAATAGGAAACTTTCGCCACTCTAAATAAGCTTTTCTGCTATTATCAATCATCTGACTAAGCTCTCCTTCATTAATAGAAGTGTAGCTTGCAATTTCTTGATCATTATAAGGATTAATACTTTGAAATTTCATTTTTCTATCCATTTTTTTTAAACATCTAATTAGCTAACAGCGCGCTTTATCTCTTCCTCAATAATATCTAAACCTTTGTTAAGCTGTTCATCAGTTATAACAAGTGGGGATAGAATTCTAAGAACATTTTTATGCGTACCTGCGCTAAGTAGAATGAGGCCTTTAGCGGCACATTCCTTTACAATCTTTCCGCAGAGTTCTGAATCAGGCTGTCTAGGATCTTTGTTTTTTACAAACTCTATTCCCTTCATAGCTCCAGGGCCACGCACATCACCAATCTGAGGATAAGTCTCTTGTAATTTTTGGAAACGAGCCGTGATCACTTCGCCAACTTCTAAGGCGCGGTCATTTAGATTATTTGCTTTCATAAATTCAATTGTTGCAAGAGCTGCGGCACAGCAAATTGGGTTTCCAATATATGTTCCACCAATCGTACCAGGAAGTGCTGCGTCCATAACTTCTGCCTTACCAAGCACAGCAGCGATTGGCATTCCAGATGCCATCGATTTTGCATAAGTGCTAATATCAGGCACTACCCCATAGTTCTGCCAGCTTGCCCAATTTCCTGTACGAGCAAATCCACTTTGAATTTCATCCATAATCAACATTATTCCGTGCTCATCACAGAATGATCTAAGCCCTTCAAGATAGGCTTTTGGAACAGGATTAAAACCACCTTCACCTTGAATAGGTTCAATAATCACAGCGGCAACAGATTTTGGATCTACAAGATTTTTTGCACTTTCATAAAGATATTTAAGCTCTCTATCAACAAACTCCTGCATTCCAATAGTTCCACTATTTCTGTAAAAATTTGGGAATGCCAATCGATAAACTTCAGGCGCAAAAGGTCCGCAATTAAGTTTATAATCAATCTTACTTGTAAGCGACATTGCCATCATGGTGCGTCCATGAAAAGCATCAGTATAACAAAGCACAGCTTGCCTTCCAGTTGCTTGACGAGCAATCTTGATTGCATTCTCTACTGCTTCTGCACCAGTGCTAACCAGCATCGCTTTTGTGCGCTCCCCATGCGGAAGAATTTCTGCAAGTTTTTCACAAAGCTCAATATACGGCTCATAAGTAACAACATTAAAACTTGTGTGAATATATTTAGCAGCTTGATCTTGAATCGCCTTTACCACTTGAGTAGGACAATGCCCTGCGTTTACTACTCCGATACCTCCAGCAAAATCTATTAATTCATTTCCATCAGCATCAGTAATGATAGCAGCCTCTGCTTTACTAACAGTTGCGGTGTTAAATACCCCTACTCCATTTGCAACAATATTTTTTCTTCGTTCAAGTAATTCATTAGATTTCGTCATTTTACCTTCCGTAATATTAGTATAGAAATTTTGCCTCTTTCTATCACAGAAGGCCTTAAGAACACACTAGAGCTAACTTATTGTTTAATTTCAATAAATGAATAGGGAAATTATTTACACTAAAAATTCATTCAAATAGCCAATTTTGATTTTTTGGTAACTAATTTTCTTTCTACAAAAATAGGACTCAAGATAAAAGTCTTTGATTTTCTGTTATAGGATCTTATTTCAGTAGAAATAAAGTGATCATTAGCCTCTAGAAACTCATTGTAAGCCTGATATTCGCCCATTTCTGCTAAATCTAAATTATTTAACTTCCAGTCATCAAAGCAGATTATACAAGGTTTATTAATCAATGGTTTTACAAAATCTAAAACTTTTTTTGCTGAACTATACGTATCACAATCTACAAATATTATTCCTGGATTGATAAGTTGATACTTCACAGCAGTTTTATCTGTTAATGTATCTTCATACCAACCATGGATAAAACTAATCTCAGTTGGATCAATCCCCCTTCGTCTTAAGCAATCTTGCATCTTTTCAAATGAACAAGCGTAAAAACCGGCCTTCCAAACACCAGCGTCTTCATTTTCTGATCCATGTGGTAAACCTTGAAAACTATCAAAACCAAAAAGTCTAATAGAGTTTAAATTATACTTCTTTGCAGCAAAGTACATACTGCCAATCGAATTACCGTTAAAAACTCCAAACTCTAAATAATCACCAATACCTTTTCCTCTAACCTCTTCTAACTTTTCTATACAATCTTCAAAAAAAGAAATAAGCTTTTGCGGTGGGATAAGATTAATAAGACAAATATCTTCAACCAATCCAGATGTCCAAGGGGAAGACTCCACAGGAATGAGTTTTCGATAAACTCTTTTAAGAATGCGTTTAATTTTAGAATACCTATGAGTCATAAGTAATTGTTAGTATATAGATTTTTTTTTGTCTGTAAAACTCTTGGTACTCAGTATCCTTCCTAAAATAAAACTGCTATAGAAACTCTCAGAAATTCAGGAGAATTTATATGAATAAAATTATTCTACTTTTAACTTTTTTCATACTTGTAACCTTACCAGCTTTTGCACAAGACATAAGCGGCAGTAAAGATCATCCCCTTCTTACTAGATATCCTGAATCAAGAATCACTGAATATGAACAGA